>NC_011982.1 GCF_000016285.1 Allorhizobium ampelinum S4
AAATGATGGCGTTGTGGCCATTTTTTCGAAATTAAGGCCCTCCGGGATATAGTTTGCAAAATGAGCCATCTGCAGCCCAACAGATTTGATATCGAGATTGCCCAGCAGGGAGCAAAGATCTCAAATGCGTTGCATATGCTGCGCAGCCAACAATATCCGCCGGACGCCAAGAAGGGATTGCGGAAGTTTCAGTTGGGAGAAGTCGCGGACTTCATCGGAGTTACCCAGAGCCATATTCGGCAGATCCACTTGGAGGGTAAAGGTCCGGAGGTCGAGTCGATAGGTGGCCGTCGCTATTACACGGCTGATCAGATGTTGGAGCTTCGAAATTATCTTGAAGCCAATAAAAAATCCGACAAGCGGTATTACATTCCTCGGCGTCGTGAAGGCGAACCGATGCAGGTCGTGTCGGTGGTAAATTTCAAGGGTGGAAGTGGAAAGACTACGACCGCTGCGCACCTTGCTCAATATCTCGCCCTCACCGGCCATCGCGTACTTGCGGTCGATCTCGATCCACAGGCGTCTCTAACGTCCCTGTTCGGAATTCAGCCTGAACTTGACGACACCGCATCTCTGTACGAGGCGCTTCGGTTCGATGACGAGCAAAAATTCATCTCTGAAGTCATCCAGCCCACCAACATTCCCTGCCTTGATGTGATTCCAGCAAATCTGGTCCTGCAGGAGTATGAGTATGATGTTCCCCTGGCAATCTCCTCCAAAAAAGGAGAGGACGGCCGGTTGTTCTACATGCGGATTTTCAACGCGCTGAAGCAGGTTGACGACAGATACGACGTTGTCGTTATCGATTGCCCCCCACAACTCGGGTACCTGACGATCACCGCGCTTATGGCCTCGACTGGCATTCTTATCACTATCCATCCCCAGATGCTGGATATCATGTCGATGAGCCAATTCCTGATGATGTTGGGAGGTATAATGGGGCCGGTCGCAGAGGCCGGTGCGGAGATGCGTGTCGAATGGTTCCGCTATCTCGTAACTCGCTTCGAGCCGACGGACATCCCGCAAGCACAGATGGTCGGGTTTATGCAATCGATGTTTGCCCAGCAAATGTTGCGAAATCACGTTCTCAAATCGACGGCCATTTCAGATGCTTCGATAAAGAAGCAAACTTTGTACGAGGTAGAGCGAGGCGATTTCGTCCGTTCTACCTATGACCGGGCGATGGAGAGCCTGAACGCAGCCAATGGCGAAATCATGGAACTAATCCACGGCGCATGGGGGCGGAAATGAGACACTTGTCAGCCGTTTTTTTGCGGGATTTAATGAACTATATCAAGTCCTTGTCGACGTTGAAAGCGAGTGCGGAGGCCGGCTATGGCACGTGAAAATCCTTTTTCTAAATTGGACATGGCTTCCATCGCGTCGAACCAGACACCGACAAAGCCTGGCTACGGTATGACGGGGGCAGCCAAGACCGTCGTCCGGTCCATCGAGGATCTGGCTGAGAACACAAAGAAGCTGATGGAAGGCGAGGTGATCGTGGATCTGGATCCGCGGTTGATTGACGTTTCCTTTCTCGCCGATCGCCTTTCCGACGATGGCGAAGAGTACCAGGAGCTGAAGCAGGCGATTGCGTCGTCCAGCCAGACGACACCGATTCTGGTCCGACCCAGTTCGTCGGATAGTCAACGCTTCATGGTCGTCTTCGGTCACCGCCGTCTCAAAGTCGCCAAAGAGCTTGGAATTCCGGTCAAGGCAGTTGTCAAGAAGCTGGATGACATCACGTCCGCAATCGCCCAGGGGCAGGAAAATTCCGCACGCTCCAACCTGTCGTTCATAGAGCGTGCGTACTTCGCGCAGAACCTCCTTTCGTCTGGAATGACGAAGGACGTGGTTCGGTCGTCGCTCGCGATCGATGAGGCGATGCTTTCGAAAATGCTCAGTGTCGTGGAGGCCGTCCCAGCTTCGATCCTTAAGGTGCTCGGGGCCTCCAAGAAGATTGGGCGCGACCGGTGGCTTAGCCTCCGTCAATTGCTTCTTGCTCCTGCCCTCCTGAAGGTTGCGACGGAGCATGTCGAAACGGCAGGCTTCGTTGAGCTGACTGAAGACAAGCGGTTCGATGAGCTCCATGACTACCTGAAGCGCTACAAGGCCAAATCGGCTGCAAAGAAGCCCAAGGCCGGTGCGTCCGGGAGGGATTGGACTTCGAGCGATACGTCACTGAATTTCGTGATGAATGCCAAATCGAAAAAGGTTGCGATCGAGCTTTCGAATGTCGAAGCGAAGCCCTTCAGCGAGTGGCTATCAGCCCACATGGATCGTTTGTACGACGAGTACAGAGGATCGAAGCAGGAAAACAACGGAGACTAAACCGCAAAAGAAAAAGGCCCCCAAACGGTAAACCGTGGAAGCCTCTCTCGTATCTCTCGCAGGATTGAGAATCGCATTTCCCGGAATCACAGTCAAGAGTCTTGGCACCGATTTGGTGAGCGGATTTCCTTTGCCCGGAGAAAGGTGAGAGAAAAATGCAGACGGGACATGTAACGACGCCCTTTGGGCGGCGGCCGGCGACGCTTGCCTTGGTGAAAGGGCAACTGGCTGTCGCGGCATCAACACCGGGCACGCGAGTCGAAAAGTGGAAAGTATTTCGCGATGTGTGCGAGACGAGAGAGCGCTTCGGTTTGCAAGACAGAGCGCTTGCCGTTCTCGATGCCCTTTTGACATTCTACCCCGATGCACAGCTCGACGCTGAAAACGGGCTTGTTGTATTTCCATCCAATGCGCAGCTATCCGTCCGCGCTCATGGGATCACGGAAAGTACACTGCGCCGCCAGCTCGGCGCACTTGTGGATGCAGGACTTATCCAGCGTCGTGATAGTCCGAACGGGAAGCGATACGCACATCGCAGTCGAGACGGTGAAATCGAGCAGGCTTACGGCTTCGATCTGAGCCCGCTGCTTACGCGTGCCGCCGAGCTTGCCTTGCTGGCTCAGGATGTCGCCGCGGAGCGCATGCGTTTTCGCCGGGCGAAGGAAGCACTCACGATCTGCCGCCGAGATGTCCGTAAGCTGATTACAGCCGCGATGGAGGAAGGCGCTCCAGGCAATTGGGCGCATGTTGAAACAATATACGTTGGAATTCTCAGGCGGCATCCTCGCTACCCGGACAGAAACCAGGTCGAAACAACACTCGATGAGATGGAGCTCTTGCGTGCGGAGATCCTCAACCTCCTGGAAATGCAGTCAGAAACTAAAGATATGCACGGCAATGCCAGTCTGGATGACCGTCACATACAGAATTCAAATACCGAATCTATAAATGAACTTGAACCGCGCTCTGACAACGAGCAGGGCGAAAGCGTGCCGGACGAGCCGCACGCAAAGAGTGTGACGTCCGGAAAGACAAAGGCAAAGCTCGAACAAATCAAAGCGTTCCCGCTGGGAATGGTCCTTCGAGCTTGCCCGCAGATTGCTGATTATGGGCCGGGCGGCGGCATCGCCCATTGGCGCGAGCTCATGACCGCGGCTGTAGTGATCCGCTCGATGTTGGGTGTCAGCCCGTCAGCCTATGAGGAGGCCTGCAATGCGATGGGGCCAGAAAATGCCGCGGTGGCTATGGCATGCATTCTCGAGCGATCAAACTTCATAAACTCGGCCGGCGGCTATCTGCGCGACCTGACGAAGCGCTCGGAGCGTGGAGAATTTTCGTTGGGTCCTATGCTGATTGCCCTGCTTAAGGTCAACGGAGAGACCGCACGTCGCGTCGGCTGAGGCTGGAGCTTAGCGAATCCAGGGCAGGAGGAACGTCCAGAAGCCCATGCGACGCTGGATTTGAAAAATTGTCAGCCGTTTTTTTCGGTTGATTTCTGATAAGATTCAATAGCTTGTCGTCGTTGATAATGCGATGGGTTGGAACCTCACAGCCTATTATGTGGGGTTTGAGCGTAACATCTGATGGTTTCGCGCGGGCTCTTGCCTGGTAAGCAATGTTGGGAGAGCAATTCGATGTGGAAAGCGAAGCGCAAGCTTTTAAATGTTGAACAAGTGAGCCCACATCCAGCAGGCCCGTCTCGTCTCATCCGTGGCCGGGCTCCTGGCAGTACGGAATTGTCTTTTACGCCGGCAGAGCTTTTCGGAGCTATGGCTCAATGCTCCAGTCGCGCGCGAATGGACCAACGAGCGGCGAGGGCGCAGGTTGCTTTTTGCAAGCATTTAATTGCTCAGCACGTCGATGACGCCAATGATCGTTTTGCGCTGCTAAATTCCGCGCGCGATTTGAAAGACTATGTACGGAAGGCGATGACAGGACTGGTCGGTGATGGGATAGCCTACCTTCAAATGGTGCGCGATGGTTACCGGTGGGTCGATCATTTCGAGAGCCACGTCGTACATGGAAAAAAGCCGACTGGGCGATCGCCAGACTTTATCTTCAGCCGAACCAATGACCTGTACGTAGCACTTGCGGAATCGAAGGCCACTAAAGGCACGTCAAAGGGAGCCTTCAATGAACGGGTTGCAGATGGCTATAAGGGCCAAATTGAACCCTATCTCGGCCGCAAAATTGGCAGCTGGATTGCTTCGCATGGGTATTCGGTCGGTACCTGGATGACATCGTTGAAGCGAGCGGAGATGTTTGTCCATCACACGGCGCTACCGGATCCAGTAGATCCCGATGGTCTAGACCCAGAGGAGGCCTCTGACCCGACCGGCGTTCGGTTCGGCAGCTATTGCGGTGTGATTACACTTCTTTTTGGTCCCGAGATCGGCGAGGCCGCACGTTCTCGCCTGTGGAACCCATCCGAGCAGACCTTCTCGACGGTTGAATGGCTCGGTCGCACGTGGATTCTAGGCGAAGAAGTTGATGCTGAGGCAATTGTGACCGGTCGTCATGGGAAGGTTGTCTTTAAGGGGACATGGTCTCACTGGTTCAATGGACTGGCGATCGACCTAGAAACCGCCCGGAGGGTTTTTGCCTATATCGAGGCAGAAGAACCTGAAGGCCGAATGTTGGAAAATATTCCTGAGTTTGGTGCAGACCTAATTGAGGCAGCAAAGGAATCGGGTGGGGCAATTTTTCCAGACGGATTTGCGGTTCTGGGCCGAGAAAATGATCTGAAAGAAGTTCAACTGGACGCGATACCTCCGAAAGCGGCAGCTTCCACTGTTGTAAAAGACGACGATATCGAGATTGCTGAAGCCATCGTCGAGCGGCTTAGCTATCGAGAGGCAGAAAATGAGGAGACACAGGAGGAGGAGTTGGAGCGGCCTCAAGCTCTGATTTTCGTCACGAGAGAGTAGTGCCCGAGTTGGTTTACCCTCGATGGCTCGTACTGCGTCAGTTTCCTTCGTGAGAGGCGTCGTTAGGCGCATGCTGCTTTCGGAGAAAGGTCTGGGAGATACGGCCGATCTTGACCATCTGCCCTAGGTCCTGCGGTAGAGTAGGGTAGATGTCGTTTATCTCCTCTCCAGGATCATGGACGAAGATGGGAACGAAAATGCCGACCCGCTCGCGCTTGCGCTGCAAATTGTGCATCTTGTCGAAATCCTGCTCGCGAAGGGCTGTCGAAATCTGTTGGTCGAGATCCCGAAGAGTCTCTGTCGCCTCCCGGTCATATCCGGCAGGCGGGACATAAAGGGGCATTCGGTGGGCCGCCGGGTTCCTTCGCTTTTTCACGTCGGTTTCCCAGGTCGCGAATGATCTTAGAGTGGCCGCCACGTTCGACAGAGCCGGGTCGGCGGCAAACATGGGCTTGAAAAGGCTAACGGAAAGCGGCTTTGCGGCTTGAGTTGCGACGCTGCCCACCTGATGGACGATCGTCCACGCATAGTTATCGAGGAGGCCAAGGATGTTGACGTATATTGCGTTTAGGTCGCGACAAACCTCGTCAGACTGATCCATTGTCAGGGGGACTGTACGGTCCGGCATGATGATACTTTGGAGGTTGCGAAAAGAAGATATCATCATTCTTAGTCGGCGAAGTACGCCGAAACGCATGAAGTAGTCGGCCGTCTGTGTGAGGACACCGAGTTCGACCAATACTGCCGCATCACCCAAGAGCTGGTTCAATGCGTTGTTGACGCTGTAGATGTGGTTTTCCCGCGCCTGATTATCGAAGTACTGGTCGTTTGCGGCATTTTTTCCCCTGATGAATAACCTCTCGGCCTGCGCTTCATGGAGGGAAAACTCCACTTCGCGAAATCCATACTCGTCATCAAATCCCATGGTCGCTTTTTCCCCAAGCTCACTTCATTGCCGCGACTTTCTTGATCACCAACAAGGGGCTGCACAAGCAAACCGGCCGATATTTGTTCGAATTCCTTACCAGTTTCTTGGCGATTTTCAGCTAGATCGATTACAAGTCAAATAGCTGAGTGTCCGTATGTTCATCACCAACGCATTGTCGCCCGCGGAAACACTGGCGGAAATTCTTCAAAAGAACTCGTCTATAATTGCTGACACGGATTGGTTTAAAACCAAAAAGCACGATGCGGACTTATGTCCGATGTTTGAATCCCTCGGCGTTGAAATCCTGCAGTCTTACAAAGCTTATCGCGCCGGCTGCCACGACATTCAGGGTATGCGCGACGACGGCGTCGATATCCTGTTGAAATATGATTCCGAGGACGGAGCCACAAAGATCGGGCTCCAGATCAAGAGCTACCCGGAGTTCCAAGACTGGGTGGCGAAGGAAGACAAGACTTTCATGAAGACGCTGAAATCGCAATATACGGAAGCAATGCAAAACGTGGGTGTTGAGCATTATTTCCTCATCCTCTGTACTGACGCTCACGAGCATCGCAAACAGATTCGAATGATTTCTGCAGAGCTAAAGAATTTTGCCAACTTGACGATCGTGAAACCGGTGCAGGTCCGTGGTTTCACCCTTCTGTCGCATTGGGAGCTTCAGGCGACTGTTACGCGCCTCCTCTGCCAAGACGACCCTGTCCTGAATGCAGCGCGAGAATGTTTCTCGGACCTGGCCACTCTCGACGACTACATGACGCTAGACCTGCTCTGCAGGGCATTCGGTGGCGCGAATGAACCGATTGATAACGGTGATCTCGAGGATATAGCGGAGCAGTGGACCGAGCTTGCGGGTGGGGCTCGCGATATGGATGAGGTCGCCGACGCTCTTGGCTTTATGGAAAGCTCTGGTTACCTCCGCTACGTAGGCGAAAGGTATGTAATCGTTCCAGAGGAGTTTCCTAACGCCCTTTGCGCTATCTACTTTGATTTACGGGCCCGCAACGGCCTGGCCGCAGACGATGCACTGGCGTACCTCGTTCCGTTGTTGCTCAACATTCCATGACCGAGTCACCTTCTGATCGACGCGTCCGATTTCGTATTGGCGCTGAACTCTCATTGTTCGCACTGGAGAGGGAGGGGTCGCCTAGGCTAAAGCCCTGAAGCCTTCGTTAAATTGACGCGGAAGCGGTCACGCCGCCGCTGATATCTGCGGGTCATCTCCGCGGACGAGTGTCCCAGCTGTTTCTGCACATACCGTTCGTCGACCTCGGCAGAGGAGGCCAACCCGGCGCGAAGGGAGTGACCGGAGAACTTAAACGCACGTTCGATTTCGCTGAGATCGCCGCGAACGCCGGCCGCCATCGCGGCCCGCTTAACCAGCCGAGCCACTTCCTTGTCATTCAGCCGTTCTGGCCCAACAGCCTTCCCTTGCCCCGTGACGCGGCGAAAGAGGGGGCCATGGGCCAGCTTGGCAAACTTGATCCACATCTCGACCGCGGTAACTGGGCAGGTGGCGTCCGACGAACCGCGCCCGATCTCAACTTCTCGCCATCCAGTTTTGCCGCGCAGGGTGACGAGCATGCCCTTGTCGAGGATCTCAATCCAGCCTCGGCCGTCTTCGGTCTGGTCCGGCTTCAGATCAAGGTCAACGATTTCGGAGCGCCGAAGACCGCCGGCAAAGCCGATGAGCAACATTGCCCGATCCCGCAGCCCGCGCAGAGAGCCGCGATCAAGCGTCTCGACCATGGCGATGATATCCTCTGCCATGACCGCCTCCTTCTGCACCGGAGGCCTGGCATGGCTGTTGCGGATGCCGGCCATGACCGTTGCAATATGCCGATCCCTGCGATCAAGTTTTTGTCCGCCGCGCTGCGCGTAATTCCAACTGAGTGAAGAGAGGCGCCGCTCGATCGTTGAGACCGAATTCGGTTTGCCACTGCGTTCGACATGTCCTGAAGCACAAGCCGTGATGTAAAGACCGACGGTTTGCGGGTGTGGTGGGAGCGGAGCCAGATTGGACCGCCGGCACCAGGCGGCAAAATGCTTCCAGTCTGACGCGTAAGCCTTGCGGGTATTGGCGGAACTTGCTGCTGCGACATAGCCGCGGGCGCGATCAGCAAGGCTTGCAAGATGGGCGGGCGTCTGATCCTCGCCGACGAGAGAGGGGAGGGGGCTATCGCCCGACACCTCCGACGCGGAGACATCACGCTCGGCCACCGTGCTGTGAGACGGCGCTGAGGTCTCCTCGACGTGATTTTCGCTGTTTTGCTTGATGATTTGGGCCATTTCTCTATAGTGACAAAAACGTCCGATAATGCAAGATTATCGGACGTAATAACACGACGACAGACAGTGCGGTTTATGTCGAAAGAAGCGGCTTAAACCGCACACCCGATTTACACTCTGGCGCATGGATACGCTCGCACCCTCCGCTTCCACGACTCCCACTTCGTCGCCCCGCCTGCCGGGCTGGGCCCTGCCGCGTGGTCGCGACACCAGCGAGACCGGCGCTGCCTTCGCCGCCGGTATCCTCTCGACGATCTGATCCGCCGACCCTCCATGGCTTGGCTGATGGCGCGATCGGCTCGCCCTCAAATCGGCTGCCGTGGCTGCCAAGACGCTTGGCCGCAATGAAGAGGATGGCGCCATCCGGGACGCCGTCCTGCTGACCGTCACCGGCGACGATCCCGGCCCGGCCGGAAACCTGTTTGTGGCGACACGAATGCTGACCCGCCGGTCCGGACCCGTCACCACCTCCTTTGTCAAAGAACTCGCTGATCTTTTAGGGCTTCGGTGGAACAACGGACTTGCCTCAACTCCCGATATCGTCGATTCTGCCATCCAGTCCGGGCGAGCAGCACCCTTCGCGGTGGCGGACCTTATTACGGCGATCTTTGCCGTTCGCCCGGATGCTGAGGTGCTGGCGCTTGCGCTGGCCGAGGTCGTCCTGGCGCATAAGCTCAATTGGCCAAAGTCTGTGCCGCTGCTGCTGCCCGAACGCTATGGGCCGGCTTTTCGCACGATCGGCGGACGAGGCCGGGTTCGGCCGGGCGAGCCGGCTTTTCCAAAAGCCATCTGCCTGGCGTTGGTCGATGGTGTCGAGGGGGCGCTCCGCGCCGCCGTAGAGATCGACCGTCGCGCCGGCCGACTGCTGGCGGCGGCGCCGAAACTGCGCACCAAAGGCGCCGAGCCTGTTATCCCCAAACTTCTTAGCGAGGACACGGTGCCCGCCTCGGCGCCCGGCAGCAATCTCTCTCGCTGGGCGGCTAACCGGCTGTTCGAACGGCTTTGAGGCGGTGCGCGAGCTGTCCGGTCCCTCCTCCTTTCGGATCTTTGGGTTGTGAGGCGGTTGATATGAGCTCAAGACAGCCACACCGCATCGCGAAAAAGAATCAAAAGAATCCCCAGGACGATGTCCTGTTTGATCGGGAGCTGAAGGATTTGCCAACGGAATTGCGCTGGCGAGAATGGATGATGGAGGTCGAGGCCGTGATTTTTGCCTCCGCCGAGCCAGTTCCCCGCGAAACCTTGGCACGCGTGGTGGGAAAAGACTGCAGCATCGATTTGCTGATCGATGATTCGAGCGAGGAACTGCGAGATCGGCCTTACGAACTGGTGTCAGTGGCCGGTGGCTGGCAACACCGAACCCGTTCGCGGTTCGCCGGCGCGATCCGGGCCTCAACGGCTCCGACGCGGGGAGGGGCGGCGGCACTCTCCGAGTTTGAGGCGATGGTGCTGATGGCGGTGGGATATTTCCAGCCGGTCACCCGTACCGAGCTGTCGAAGATCTTTGGCAAGGAGGTGAGCCGTGACGTGATCGCTGCACTTCGCGGCGCAGGTTTCTTGGCGTCCGGACCACGCAGCCCTACTCCCGGAGCACCTTATACCTATGTGACGACCAAGCATTTCTTCTCCGCCTTCGGGTTGGAAACGCTCCGCGATCTCCCGGATATCGAAGCGCTTGAAGATGCCGGGTTGTTCAGCCGGAAGGGTGAACTTCAGATTATGGACAGCGCACATGGGGAAGAGGGTGAGATGGAAGATGGCTAGTCGTGCGATCTGGAACGGAGCTAGAGTCGGAGTCTACCCCGTCGGCAAGCTGCTTGGTATCATAAGCAAAAACCGAGGCTTCGCTTTTCTCACGTGGTGAGCGGAACAACGATTCGGATGGATGTCTTGCTGTCGAGAACAATGTGGAGATCACGCAGCATGCCAGCGGCTGTGAGAAAAGCGTTCCGCACCTGGTCATCCGTCCGCCAACCCTGTTCGATGGATAAGGCCGTTGTGTGGAGGTCCAAAACAACATCACGACCAGGCCCGTTCGGCATCCCGATTGCCGCGCGCATCTCGCGAATGGTGGTGACAGCCCGTTCCAGCAATCTGCGTTTCTGGTATGCGTCAAGGCGGTCCAATTGATTGGCACCGCGGACAAGCTTTGCAATGAAATCCGACGTCTGGGACATAGGGCAACGCTGATCAATTGGGTGCGGAGAGTCAATACTCGGTTGTCCGTCGGCTTTATTCGCGTACATGTTCTGTAGGTTGGTGTGATTGGCCTGCATCAGAAGTGAGGCTGCTGACGTTTGATCTGCGGATGAAATTGACTTGGTGTCGAACCGGCGGCACGGTTCAGACAGTTCCGCTCCACAACATGCGCGAGTGGCATGCCGGCCACGTCCGCCACGCTGAACTGCATCGGTTTCGGATGACAATTAGTAGGCTTGATGAGGTGGACGGCCTCCTACCGCGGCACGTGAGGTGCCATAGTGCGGCTGTTAGGAGCCGCAAATCGGAGGACCGTCCATGAAGGAAATTGTCACAGTCGGCGTTGATATTGCCAAGAACGTCTTTCAGGTTCACGGAGTTGACGCACAAGGTGTTGTGGTGGTGCGCCGGAAGCTTCGCCGCAGCAAGGTTTCAGGATTCTTCGAAAGTCTGCCACCTTGTCTGATTGGTATCGAAGCTTGTGCGACAGCACATCATTGGGCGCGACATCTGATGGCGCTTGGACATGAGGTCAAGCTGATGCCAGCGGCTTATGTGAAGCCCTATGTCAAGCGGCAAAAGAATGACGCGGCAGACGCGGAAGGCATCTGTGAAGCGGTTCAACGTCCGACGATGCGGTTTGTGCCGGTCAAGAGCAAGGAACAGCAGGGAGTGCTGATGCTGCACCGCGCCCGAGAGTTGCTTGTTCGTCAAAGAACGATGCTGATCAATGCGTTGCGCGCTCACCTGGCGGAGCTTGGTATCGCCACCCGGCTCGGGCCGATGGGCGTAAAGGATGCGGTGGCAGTGATTGAAGGCATCGACCAACACTTGATCCCGGAGATCGTGCAACATGCTTTGTCTCCCCTGTGCGATCAACTGCGCCATGTTCACACGAAGATCGAAGAGATGGACCGGCAGATACTCGAATGGCACCGTTCGAGTGCGCTCAGCCAGCGTCTGGCGACGATCCCGGGTATTGGGCCGGTTACGGCCAGTGCGATTGCAGCGACGATCACGGATGTCTCAAGCTTTCGTTCCGGGCGGCAATTGGCGGCGTGGATCGGTCTCGTTCCCCGGCAGAGTTCTTCCGGCGGCAAGGAGCGTCTTGGCAGGATCACGAGGCAGGGCGATCCCTACATACGCCGCTTGCTGGTGATTGGGGCGGCACTGTAAAGTTAACCTGGCATCGATCAACATTTGGGATCTTGTGGCATGACCAGATTTGCCCGTGATCCTCTTTATCGTCTCCATCGATTTACAGCCGAGGTGATTGCCCATGCCGTTTGGCTCTATTTCCGGTTTCCGCTGAGCCTGCGGATGGTCGAGGATATGCTGGCTGCCCGTGGCCTCATCGTCTCTCACCAAACCGTGAGGCTCTGGGCGGAGAAGTTCGGTAGACATTTTGCCAATGATATCCGCAAGCGATCTGCCGGCAGGCTCGGTGACAAATGGCACTTCGACGAGGTTGTCATCACGATCGCCGGCAAGAAACATTGGCTCTGGCGCGCCGTCGATCAGGACGGTTTTGTTCTCGACGTGCTGGTGCAAAGCCGCCGCGATGCCAAGGCGGCAAAGCGTTTGATGCGAAAGCTTCTGAAAGGGCAATGCCGTGCGCCGCGTGTGATAATCACCGACAAGCTTCGATCCTACGGTGCGGCGAAGCGTGATATCATGCCCGGTATCGAACATCGCTCGCACAAGGGCCTGAACAATCGGGCCGAGAATTCTCATCAGCCTGTCCGACGGCGTGAAAGGATTATGAGGCGCTTCAAGTCAGCGAGGCACCTTCAACGGTTCGTTTCCATCCACGATCCGATTGCCAACCTCTTTCACGTTCCCCGCCACGACATTCCATCCACCCATCATCGCGAATTGCGAGAAACAGCCATGCAAACATGGTACCAAATCGCTGGCATTCAAGCCGCCTAAACCAAAACCTCAACCCCAAATCATGACTGCGAAGCGCTAAGTTTACATTGCCTGGCGGGTTTCATCCGGCCGCCTGAGGTGTTCAAGGTAGTGGCGAAGCATTCGGCAGAACTGGAAGGTCAACAGCCCGATCAGTTTGAAAACCTTGTCTTCGATACTTCCTTTCCAATCCGACACAGTGCCGTATCGGGCCCTCGGAGGCCGCCGAGTGGCTGTGATCGACGACAATGTCGGATCATCACGCGACTGGGATGGCGATACAGCGGAAGCGGCTGCATTCTGGAACGAACGTATCGCAACCTTGCCGGACCGGGAAAAACGTGATGTCGAGACTTTCCTCCCGTCCTTGAACGATGAGAGTGACGAGCCAGCCTCCAAGTGACATCGGCGCCCAGCGTAGGTTATCCCAGATGAATGTCGAGAAAGTGCTTTTCCCACGAAGCGACTGGGTACCGAATAACCAACGGTTTCCAGTTCTGGTCTATCGAGCCGCCATGCTGGATTGCCAGTCTTCCGACTTCGAACATACCTTCGCACGGAATGGATGGACCGGCATCTGGCGCAACGGCGTTTTCGATTATCAGCACTATCACTCCGGCGCTCATGAGGTGCTCGGGGTCGGGCGCGGCAACGCCACGCTCCTGATAGGCGGTCCGACCGGCAAGGCGTTCGAAGTCGCGACGGGCGACTGTCTTATCCTCCCTGCGGGAACAGGCCATCGCAAACTGGAGTCGTCGCCTGATTTCCAGGTCGTCGGCGCTTATCCGCCGGGTCAGCACGCCGACATCCAGACAGAAGCGGCCTCACCCGAAATGCAAGAGGCAATCTCGTCATTGCCACTGCCGGATACAGACCCTCTGTTTGGATCATCCGGTGGCATACTGGAGACGTGGCGATGAGAATTCCGACTTCGGACGATCCGGCACCCGAAAGGCGCCGTGCCCTTTCCCGTCTTCGCCAGATGGAGATCATAGAGGGCCTCCTGGAATTCGACCTCGCCAGCCTTGAGCAATATGCGGACGCCGTCGCCGAGGAGCGGCAAAATCTTACGAAACGATTTTTGCCGACCGGGTCCGATTGCTAAGTGGCCTTGCTCACGTAATTTTGGCTTGAGCGCCCACTTGGTGAAAGCATTGTCCGGAACAAAGCCGCCGTGCTACCGTTTATGCGCGCAAGGACTTGGAGGGACACAGATGGCAGCGCATCGGGCTCAGTGGAAGGGTCACTTGAAGGTCGGCGAACTGAGCTGTGCCGTCGGGCTTTACACCGCAGCGTCCACATCAGAGCGGCTCAGCTTCCACATGATCAACGAGGCGACGGGAAACCGTTTGAGGCGCGAATTCATCGACAGCGAGACCGAGGAGACAGTAGAACGCGATCAACAGGTGAAGGGCTTTGAGACCGGCAACGGTGATTATATCATGATCGACCCGGAAGAAGTCGCGGCAGTCGTGCCGGACTCCGACAAGATGCTGGAGGCCGAAGCCTTTATCCCCTGCGGAAAAATCGATGACGTCTATTTCGACAAGCCCTACTACCTCGTCCCGGTCGATGATGCGGATCATGACGCTTTCACCAGCATTCGGGATGCCTTGGTCAAGACCAGTGCCACGGCAATTGCGCGGACGGTCCTCTTCCGCCGGATGCGAACCGTCCTGATCCGGGCGCATGGTAAAGGCATTATCGCGACGACCCTCAACTTTGACTACGAGGTCCGATCCTCCCAGGAGGCATTCAAGGATGTTGCGAAGATCAAGGTCGAAGCCGAAATGCTTGAACTGGCCAAGCATATTATCGGAACAAAGAAGGGTGACTTCGACCCGGCCAAGTTCGATGACCGCTATGAAGACGCACTGGCCGCCCTGGTAAAGGCAAAGGCCGAAGGCAAGGCCCTTCCGAAGCCGAAGCCCGTCAAGGTCTCCAAACCCAACGATCTCCTGAAGGCGCTGCAGGAGAGTGCTGGCATGGGTAAGCCGTCGGCGAAGAAACCGAAGGCCGCCAACGCCAACGCGGGCAAGAAAGCGCCTGCTTCAAAGTCCACCAAGAGCCGGGCAAAACCCGCAGCTAAGAAAGCGAGCTGATCGATGGCACCGCGTCGTCCCTATTGGAGAGGTTACCTCAAGCTTTCGCTCGTCACTTGCCCTGTGGCCATGACCCCGGCGACCTCTGAATCGGAAAAGGTTCGCTTCCACACGCTCAATAAGGACACAGGCAATCGTGTCGTCTCGCACTATGTCGACAGCGTCACCGGAAAACCCGTGAAGGACGAGCAAGAGGCCAAGGGCTACGAGCGTGGCGAGAACGACTACGTACTTCTGACAGACGAGGACCTGGAGTCCGTCGAGCTGGAGACGGTCCGCACGATCGATATCGAGAAATTCATCCCACGCGGAAGCATCGAATGGGTTTACTTGGAAACGCCCTTCTATCTTACGGCTAACGACAAGATCGGCGACGAGGCTTTTGCGGTCATCCGACAAGCCATGGAGGCCGAGGACGTCGTCGGCGTATCTCGCGTTGTCCTGGGTCGCCGCGAGCGGGCGGTTGTGCTTGAACCACGCGGCGAAGGCATCGTCGTCTGGACGCTACGCTTTGGCGATGAAGTCCGGCCGGAAAGCGAGTATTTTACCGGCATCGAGAAAAAGTCGGATGCAAAGGGCGTGTCGGCCGTCGAGGCAGTTATCAAAAAGCGCATGCAGGACTGGTCACCGGAGATGGTGTCCGATCCTATTCAAGAAAGCTTGCTGAAGCTCATCGCCGATAAGAAGAAGGCAAAGAAACCGAGCAAAGCGAAGGCTTCGAAATCCACAAAGGGCGACGACGAGGAAAAGAGCAACGTCGTCAACATCATGGATGCCTTGAAAAAGTCGGTTGCCAAAGAACTCAAATCCCGCAAAGCCGGATGATCTCTGCCTATCTTGAGCGGCGGCGACGCCACCTAATGGCTTCTTGAAGCGGGCAATGTATGGTCACGCAGCCCGCCTCATAAGTTTCTCCAAGCGCTTGATCGCCTGCTCTAGCGGCCTTTGACCATCGCAATAGTCCTGCCACGCCGTATTATCCTTCAGAAGTCCAGGCACCGTGCGAATTGTGAACCGCTTCGGATCGAGACCTTTTTTTACTTGAGCCCAGTTCAAGGGCATCGAGACGGTTGCTCCCGGCCGGGCACGGGGCGACAGGGGAGCCACCGCCGTCGAGGTGCGGTCGTTTCTCAGATAATCCAGGAAGATACGGCCTTCACGCTGCGCCTTGGACATCTTGGTCAGGTAAAGCTCGGGATTGTCGCGGGCCATCTGCAGACACACGTCGTGCGCGAAAGCCTTGCCTTCGTCCCAGCTCAGCTTCTTGCCCTTCGGAACAGCGAGCGGCGTTACAACATGGAGCCCTTTGCCGCCCGTCGTCTTGCAGAAGCTGACCAGACCCAGCTCTTCAAGCCGATCCCTGATTTCTCGTGCACCTTCTACCACTGTCGCGAAGTCGACATCCGGGCCTGGGTCCAGATCGAAGACGAGACGACCGGGGACTTCAGGCTGATAGGGTTCGCAGTTCCACGGATGTAGCTCGGCGCCGCCGATCTGTGCGATCGCGGCCAAACCCTCGACGCGGCCGATCTGGAGGTACGGCTGCTTGTCGCCTGAGACTTTCACCTGTTCGATCAGGTTTGATGTCCCCTGCATCGCATGCCTTTGGAAGAACTGCTCCCCGCCAATACCGTCAGGCGTGCGAATGATTGAGCACGGCCGGCCCTTGATATGATCGATGAGCCAAGGCCCGACTGCCTCATAATAGTGAGCGAGGTCCACTTTCGTTACGGGTTCGCCATCAAGTGCGTCAGGCCACAACTCCTTGTCCGGGCTGGAGACCAGGACGCCCATGACGTCGACCTTTGCACCCTTGCGAAGACGGGAAGATGTCGTCGGCGTCGGGGCCGGCTTGCGAGCAGTTTCCGGGTCGGGCGTATCGACTTCGGCAGGTTCTGCCGGCTTCTCGGCCTCGACTTCTTTTGCGGGCTTATCCTCTCGCAGCCCCTTGAACGCAGCCTGGCGCACTTGCCCATCAGCCGTCCAGCCGGCGAATTCGATCTCGGCTACCAGTTCCGGCTTCAGCCATACGATCTCGGCGGCTTTTTTTGGGGCGCCTATTCCGGTGAACGGCGATTTCGACGCTTCCAACGCTTGAAGCTTCGGTAGGATCTGGTCGACGACCTTCGCTCCATAGCCCGTTCCCACCCGTCCGACATAGACGAAATGGTCGCCCCGATAGACACCGACCAGCAGCGATCGGAAGGCACCGTTGGTCGTGGCATAGGCTCCGATGACCACCTCGTGCCCGGCCCGGCACTTGGATTTCGTCCAGGTGTCACTCCGGCCGGATTGGTATGGTGCATCGCCCTTTTTCGACACGATGCCTTCCAGCGAAAGTCGGCACGCCGACTTCAGCACGGCGTCTCCGCCTGTCTCGAAATGCTCGACGAACCTCAGACGCGGATCGTCACCCGCATCGGACAGCATTGCCGACAATCGTTCTTTGCGCTCGGTGAGCGGAGCTTCGCGGAGATCTTCCTCACCTTCGAATAGCAGATCGAAACCGAAGAAGACGAGGTCATCGGTCTTTTCTTCCGAAAGTGCTGCCTGAAGGGCGGCGAAGTCCGGCGCACCATGATTGTCGAGAGCGCAGATCTCTCCGTCGATAATACAATCGGGAAGTGACGAGGCAGCCTTGGCGATAGCGGGCCATTTCGCAGTCCAGTCCAGGCCTTTGCGGGTTTTCAGGGTGACATTGCCATCCACCACCCGCATCTGGATCCGGTAGCCATCGAACTTGACTTCGTGGATCCATCCCTCGGCAGAAGGCGGGCGGGAGAACGTTTCGCAAAGCTGCGGTGGCACGAATTCCGGCATACCGGTGTTCGGCTGCTTTGCAGCAGCGGCGGCTTTCTTGGTCGGCTTTGCCTTCGTCTTCGTTCCGGCCTTTCGCTCGTCGGCGGCCAGGCCCTCGGTGCTATCCCAGACAGCATCAGCCTCGACGACGGAGCCCTGCGTCATGAAAGGTTTCGGCTTGCGGCCCTTTCCCGACGCGATCGCCTCCATCGTGCGACCGGACGCAACGGAGGTGTCGTTCTCCTCCAGGATGGCTGCGCCGTTCTCCTCAACCGCATGGTCGTCGTGGTGCTTAATCAGGAGCCAATTGGTGCGCTTCTCGCCCTCGCGTCCGCGCATCCGGACGAGCACAAAACTACCGTGCAGGCGCTCGCCTTCGAGCGTGAATTTGAAATCGCCCTTGGCCAGGGCTTGTTCCGCCGTTTTGTTTCCCTCGGGTTCCCAATATCCCCGGTCCCAGAGCATGACGGTTCCGCCACCGTATTGACCCTTGGGGATGGTGCCTTCGAAGTCGCCATAGTCGAGCGGGTGATCTTCGACCTCGACCGCCAATCTCTTGTCATGTGGATCGAGTGATGGACCTTTGGTGACCGCCCAGGATTTGAAAACACCATCCATCTCGATCCGAAGATCGTAATGGAGCCGTGTAGCGTCGTGCTTCTGGATGACGAAGCGACGGCGGTTCGATGACTTCACCCCGACTTCACCGCTGGGCTCGGCGGTTTTCTTGAAGTCGCGTTTCTCGCGGTATTTCGAGAGATTATCGGGCATCGGCGTCTCACGGTTGATTTGCAATGCAAATGTTGTCCGTGCGGCGTTTGTTCCACCTCTCGTCTAGCAAAAGCTGTGCATTCATCGGAAGGGGTAGCAAGATCCCAATTGTTAGCGTCATTCAACGAATGTGGAAGCTACACCCAACTCTACCGGTGCCTTCCGAAGCTGCCGAGATGCCCGCTCTCTTAGGTCAGTAGATAACATGTCGACGGTTCTGATCTCTTCAAGTCGCTTATCTCTATACAAGGTCGTTAGGCGCAGTAACGCGCTGAGTTGATAGACGATACGGTTATTCGGCTCACGATTGGGTAACTACCGATTAATACCAACCTGCATTGATCAGAACTGACGAGCCCATTTTCGGCGGCCGATGGTCATGATGCGCCAAGGCTGATCGACCAGCTTGTTCCAAGCCTCGCAGCAGTGGTCGAGAATATTGTCGTGGGAGGTAAAAACGCGATTGGAAAGCCAGTTATCGCGCATGAATTGCCAAACGTTCTCGACCGGGTTCAGCTCGGGACACTTGGCGGGTAGCGCGATGATGCTGATGTTGTCGGGGACCTCGAGCTTGTCGGTCATGTGCCATCCGGCCTGGTCCATCAACACCACGGCGTGCGCGCCCGGCGCTACGGCGAGCGCGATCTCAGCGAGATGTAGCGACATCGTTTCTGTGTTGCAAAAGGGCAGGATCAGCCCGGCACCCTTGCCCTGTTCGGGGCAGATGGCTCCGAAGATGTAGGCCGATTTCGTGCGCTGGTCCTTGGGCGCCGAGGGTCGTGTTCCGCGTCTGGCCCAGCGCCGTGTGATGGTGTTCTTCTGACCGACGCGGGCCTCGTCTTGGAACCAGACTTCTATGGACGTGCCCTTCGGGAGGCTTGTCCGGACCTTTGCCACTTCGGCAGCAAAGCCCCCTTTTTGAATGTCTCCATGGCCAGCTCGTTCTGCGCATGATGACGTGGTCGCGCGGTCAGCTTCACATAGCCCAGCTTTTTCAACTCGCGGCTCACGGTGGTTTCGTCGAGCGACACCGCGAACTCCTCGTGCAGCAAATACACAAGGTCGATCAACCGCCAACGCACGACACCATGGATCGCCGGGATCGGCCCGCGCTCGACCGCCTCGACCAGCGCACGACGCTGGGCATCGTTGAGGATCGACGGCTTGCCCGGCGCCTTGCCGTCCAGAAGACCGTCGGGGCCACGGGCATTGAACCGGATCACCCAGTCCCGCACGATCTGAAGGGTCACCCCGCCAATCCTTGCGGCCTCGCTCCTGCTGCTCCCCTCGTAGATCTGCGCCAGGGCCAGCAGTCGCCGGGCCTGCGGCGCGCTCTTTGATAATCGCGCCAGTCGCCGGAGCGACGCTCCGTCAAAATCTTCCCGCAAGCCGATCGCTTGTCCCATCGCCACGTCCTTTCGATGCAGGACGCCATTGATTCACACTTTCATCGCTTTGGGAATCCACAACCTGAGTCAGCCTCAACGCAGGCTGGTATAAGCCCGCGGCCCACGGTGGGATCGCGGTTGGGCAGCAAAAAAACATCTCGCTCAGCAGGCCCAAGGCCACACTCACCCCGTTGACAGGGAACCATCGAACTACGCAGCGCGTTCTCGTTTTTGGTGGATGCCTCGCGGGTGCTCGTAACCCCCATGGAATCGGCCAAACCCACGTCGAGCGAGAATGACAGGAAGCTGCGCATGATCATCGGATACCATGCATCTCATGAGCAGTTTGCGCCCAGCGATCTATTATCATATGTGCAAGCTGCGCAGGATGCTGGTTTTCAAGCCATCATGACTTCTGATCACATCGCCCCATGGTTGAGCCGTCAGGGTAATTCCGGGAACAACTGGGCGTGGCTTGGTGCAGCCATGGCCAAAACGTCGCTCCCGTTCGGCAGTCTAGCGATCCCAGGCGGCTTGCGCTATCACCCGACGGTCCTTGCACATCTTGTCGGAACGATCAGCGAAATGTTTCCCGGCCGATTGCGCTGGATCGCGATGGGGAGCGGGGAGGCTCTCAACGAACATGTCGTCGGCGGCAAATGGCCTGCAAAGGCAGAACGCAATGCGCGCTTACTCGCAGGCACCGAGATTATCCGCGCCCTTCTGCGCGGCGAAGAGGTGGACCGGCATGATCGCTGGTTTACGGTCGACAAGGCGCGGCTCTGGTCACTGCCAGCTACGCCACCAGCCCTGTTTGCCGCGGCATTGTCCAACGAGACAGCACAATGGGCGGGCGAATGGTCCGACGGACTGGTTACGGTCAACAAACCGAAGCAGAAGCTTGATGAGATGAGGGACGTTTACCGCCATGGTGGCGGGCAGGGCAAGCCGCTTGCATTGCAGGTACAAGTTTCCTGGGCGCAAACCGAGGCCCAGGCGAGAGCAGCAGCTTTTGAAGAATGGCGGAACGCAACTTTGCCGCCCGCTGCCTTGGCGGATCTTCCGATGCCCAAGGATTTCGAGAGGGCAACGCGGCACGTCAAGCCCGAGGACATCGATGAGGTCATTCCGCTTGTCACGGGTCCGGATAGGCTATTCGAGCTGATCTTCGTGGCAAAAGACTGCGGATTTGAGGAGATGTTCATCCATAACGTCTCTCGTGACCAGATAGGTTTTATCAATTTCATGAAACGTCAGGTCCTCCCCGCACTGCGCGTATCCGAAACCTGACATGCACGAATTATCGTCGCGCTGAGCGCCTGGGCTTTATTACCGGAAAGGAAAGCAGCTTGATCAACGACCTCTGGTACAAGAACGCTGTCGTCTACTGCCTGTCCGTCGAGACCTTCATGGATGCCAACGGCGATGGAGTGGGCGATTTTCAGGGGCTGCAACGGCGGTTGGATTATCTGGCCGGTCTGGGCGTCAATGCCATCTGGCTGATGCCGTTTCAGGCCTCTCCGGGTCTCGATGATGGCTACGATGTCTCCGACTATTACAACATCGATCCCAGATACGGCACCCTCGGCGACTTCGTCGAATTCACCCATAGCGCAAAGCAACGCGGTATACGGGTGCTGATCGACCTCGTCGTCAATCATACGTCCGATCAGCATCCCTGGTTCAAACAGGCCTGCGCCGACAAGAATTCCCGATACAGGGACTGGTACGTATGGTCTGAGAAGAAGCCGGAAAATGCCGACGAGGGCATGGTCTTTCCTGGTGTACAAAAGACCACATGGACACGGGACGAAAAGTCCGGCGAATACTATTTTCACCGTTTCTTCAAATTCCAGCCGGATCTCAACACCAGCAATCCACATGTCCAGGCGGAAATCCTCAAGATCATGGGTTTCTGGATACAGCTCGGCGTATCGGGTTTTCGCATGGACGCCGTTCCCTTCGTGATCGCCGAAAAGGGTGCAGATGTGAAGGAATCGAAGCCGCAGTTCGATCTGTTGCGCAGTTTCCGCGAGTTCCTGCAGTGGCGCAAGGGTGACAGCATCATCCTTGCGGAGGCCAATGTCGTGCCCAAGGAGAACCTGCAGTATTTCGGCGACGACGGCGATCGTATGCAGATGATGTTCAATTTCCACGTCAACCAGGCTCTGTTCTACGCGCTCGCTAGCGCCGATACCCGGCCCCTTGACAAGGCGATGAACGAAACCCGGGAGCGACCGCAAACGGGGCAATGGGGAATATTCCTGCGCAACCACGACGAACTCGATCTTGGCCGGCTGACGGAAAAACAGCGGCAAGCCGTGTTTTCCGCCTTCGGTCCAGACAAGGACATGCAGCTCTATGATCGGGGGATACGGCGTCGCCTAGCGCCGATGCTGGGCGGCGATACCAGGCGTCTCAGGCTTGCTTATAGCCTGATGTATTCGCTGCCGGGCACCCCGGTCCTGCGATATGGTGACGAGATCGGCATGGGAGACGACCTAGCATTGGAGGAGCGCAACTGCGCCCGCACGCCTATGCAATGGTCGACCGAGCCGCATGGCGGCTTCACCAAGGCGGAAAAACCCGTCTTGCCCGTCATCGAAGGAGGTCCCTATGGGTTCGAACATGTCAATGTCGCGGCACAGCGGCGGGACGCGGAATCGATGCTGAACTGGACCGAGCGGATGATCCGTATGCGAAAGGAAGCCCCTGAAATCGGATGGGGAAGTTTCAGCGTTCTGGACTGCGGCGATACCGGTGTCCTGGCGATGCGCTACGACTGGCGCCACAACGCCGTCGTCATCATCCACAATCTCCACGACAAGCCAGTCGATATCTCGTTCGATCCCGGCGTAGGTGAGAGTGGACGCGTCCTGATCGACATCGCCGACGGCAGCGACAGCAGCGCGGACGAGAAAGGCCGGCATAACATGGTGATCGAGCCATTCGGTTATCGCTGGTACCGCGCCGGCGGGCTCGATTACCTGCTCAAGAGAAGCGACATCTGATCCCGCACCGGAACCTCGGCTTTGCTCCACCCGTTGCCCGATAGGCGAAGCGGCGTCTCTTGCCGTCCGTCATTCCGCCAGCCGACTCAAATCAGCGAGATCCGCAATGCCTGTAGTTGCTCCCGACAATCCGGTTCCCGATATCAAGTGGTGGCACACCGCGACCGTGTACCAGGTCTACAAGAAGCTCTACGGTAACAGATCATCGAGGCCGCCTGCATCATCCGCGGCATGCCGGCCGACGAGCGACGCAAACTGCGCAAGGATCACGCCAAGCCCATTCTATCGGACCTGAAGGGCTGGATTGAGGCTACGCTTTCGACGTTGCCGCAGAAGTAGAAGCTGGCCGAGGCAATGCGATATGCCCTCTCTCGATGGGCAGCCTTGAGCGTCTACATCGACGATGGCCGGGTCGAAATCGACAACAGCGTCGAGCGGACCATCAGTCCCCTTGGCGGACCTGAGTCATTGTGCAATCCTTCTCTAAGTATCGGTAAACATTGGAATCGTCTCCGCATCAGCAATGCGACACGGGCGACCCTTTCGCACTATCGCGGCTCGGACGTTCGCAGAATTGAGGTCACTGGCCCGGATTTGATACGGTGCGCCGGGAACCACCTGCTCGGCAGACAACACCCTCTTGATCAAGTGTCGTATCCGGTGGTTGGTCACGCCCAAAGCCGCCGCAGCCTCGGTCATGGTCAGCCAGTCGCCGTCTTTGTCGGCTGATTTGTATGCGTGGATGGCGCGTACGCGCCTCACCGAAGCGACACGGTGCGCGGTCCAGGTTTTTCCTTGCCCGGTCGGCATGCCCATTCGATTGAGCGACGCGGCGATATGTTCATCGGACCAGCGTCCAGCCATGCTCCGCATCACCGCCAAGGCGTCTTCCGTTGTGGCGCACCCATGTTCACCGCTCTGAGGCTTGCGAACTCTCAGCTCCGAGTGCTGACCGCCCTTCCAATGGATCGTGAGCACCACGTCGCGCACCGCATCATCAACATCGACCACAATGTCGGCGATCAGTGTACGTAGCAGTTGCTGGCGCACGCGCATGGTGACATCGGGCGTCGACGAGGCCGCTTGCAGATTGTCAGCGAGGTTTACGAAATTGCCTGGGTCAACTTCTATGGTTGAGGGGCAATCTGCAGGTTTGCGCACTTCCAGATCACGAACGCGGCGGAGCGCCGTTTCCCAATTCTTCTCTAGCTGTGCAGCAATCAAGCGATTGTCTGGATCGCATGCCGCATAACGCCGCTCGGCAAGGCTTGCCTCGTAGCGGTCCTGCCGCAGTTCTAGGTCGTGAATGTGGCGCTGTGGCACTGTAAAGTTAACCTGGCATCGATCAACATTTGGGATCTTGTGGCATGACCAGATTTGCCCGTGATCCTCTTTATCGTCGCCATCGATTTCCAGCCGAGGTGATTGCCCATGCCGTTTGGCTCTATTTCCGGTTTCCGCTGAGCCTGCGGATGGTCGAGGATATGCTGGCTGCCCGTGGCCTCATCGTCTCTCACCAAACCGTGAGGCTCTGGGCGGAGAAGTTCGGCCGGCATTTCGCCAATGACATTCGGAGGCGCTCAGCCGGCAGGCTCGGTGACAAATGGCACTTCGACGAGGTTGTCATCACGATCGCCGGCAAGAAACATTGGCTCTGGCGCGCCGTCGATCAGGACGGTTTTGTTCTCGACGTGCTGGTGCAAAGCCGCCGCGATGCCAAGGCGGCAAAGCGTTTGATGCGAAAGCTTCTGAAAGGGCAATGCCGTGCGCCGCGTGTGATAATCACCGACAAGCTTCGATCCTACGGTGCGGCGAAGCGTGATATCATGCCCGGTATCGAACATCGCTCGCACAAGGGCCTGAACAATCGGGCCGAGAATTCTCATCAGCCTGTCCGACGGCGTGAAAGGATTATGAGGCGCTTCAAGTCAGCGAGGCACCTTCAACGGTTCGTTTCCATCCACGATCCGATTGCCAACCTCTTTCACGTTCCCCGCCACGACATTCCATCCACCCATCATCGCGAATTGCGAGAAACAGCCATGCAAACATGGTACCAAATCGCTGGCATTCAAGCCGCCTAAACCAAAACCTCAACCCCAAATCATGACTGCGAAGCGCTAAGTTTACATTGCCATTTGTACTCCAGAGCACATCAGCAACCTTAGATAAATTTGGCAAAATACAATTCAGCAAAAAATGGGCATTAAATTACCTGTTGTTAATGTGTCTATAGCTAACTTAAGCGCATCACTAATTCGGCCATTCATGAGGCATTGAATGCGACTTCTATCGATTTTTGGTAACGATCTCGCTTATATCATGAAGGCATTCGATCGCTCTCAGGCGATCATTTCCTTTACGCCGGATGGCAAGATCCTCGATGCCAACGAGAATTTCTGCAAGGCTATCGGCTATACCCGCGAAGAGATCGTTGGCAAGAATCATCGCATGTTCATTGACCCAAAAGAGGCTCAGTTGCCCGAATACAAGGCCTTCTGGAAACGACTAGCTGACGGTGAGTACGACCAGCGTCAGTACAAGCGCATTGGCAAAGGTGGAAAGGAAATCTGGATCGAGGCGTCCTATAACCCCGTCATTCGCGGTGGCAAGGTGGTCAAGGTGGTCAAAATTGCAACTGAGATAACCGCTTCAAAACACGAAAGCCTGGAGAGTAAAGGTAAGCTTGATGCGCTTTCGCGCGCCCAGGCGATTATCGAGTTCATGCCCGACGGAAAAATCCTGACAGCCAATAAGAATTTCCTCGAGACACTCGGTTACACGCTTGAGGAGATTGTTGGCAAGCATCATGGAATATTCTGCGAACCCGATTTCGTGGCATCGCGCGAATATTCGGAATTCTGGACGAGGCTTGCCAAAGGCGAATACTATAGCGATGAGTTCAAGCGCATCCGCAAAGATGGTAGCCCAGTCTATATACAGGCAACCTATAACCCGATCTTGGACGAGGACGGCAACGTCTTCAAGGTTGTGAAATTTGCGACCGATGTATCCGGGCGCGTCTTGGCGCTGCAAAAGATTGGATCGGGGCTCGAGCGCCTCTCAGACTGCAATATACGTGTTACTATCGACGAACCCTTCGTCGAAGAATTCGAACATCTACGCCACGACTTCAACGAGTCGCTCGCCAAATTCCAGGAGACGCTGGAAGAGGTTTTGTCACAGACCACCATGCTCTCTTCAAAAAGTGGAGACATGAGCGAGAGCGCAAACGGCATTGCCCAACGCTCGGAGCAGCAGGCAGCAGCACTGGAAGAAACCTCGGCTGCACTGGAAGAAATTACTGTGACTGTTCGTGAGTCCGTTGGGAGAACAGCCGAGGCAAGAGACCTGGTTCGAGACGCTCGGTCCGCCGCCTCAAAATCGGTTCAAATCGTCAATTCTACCGTGAATGCGATGGGGCGAATCGAGGCTGCGTCGAGGGAAATCACAAACATTATTGACGTGATCGACCAGATCTCATTTCAAACAAATCTTCTCGCCCTGAACGCCGGTGTTGAAGCAGCGCGCGCTGGTGACGCCGGCAAGGGCTTTGCGGTTGTAGCACAAGAGGTACGAGAGCTTGCTCAGCGGTCAACCAAAGCCGCCAAAGAAATCGCCGTTCTTATCGGCAATTCTTCAAATGCGGTGAAGGACGGTGTGCGCCTGGTAGGCGAAACGGGCGATGCCCTTAAGAGCATCGAAGGCTATGTGCAGTCGATAGATGCAAACATCGATGGTATCGCGTTGGCATCGTCAGAGCAGTCGACCAGTCTCAATGAGATCAACTCAGCTGTGAACTCCCTTGACCAGATGACTCAACAAAATGCTGGCATGGTGAGCAGCATGGGCACCATTGCCGAAGCTGTGGCATCCGGCGCTGCGGGGCTTGAAGCGCTTGTTAAACGCTTCAAGCTCAACCGTCGCGAGTGGATCCGCGAACCGGGTTCAGAGGCAGCAAAGCTTGGTCCGGAAAGCAGGGGGTATGGTAAGAATACGATTTACCAACCCGAGCGTGCTCATCAACAGACGAAAGGCTCTTCTAAGGTGAAGCTTGCCTCGTGAGTTGTTCTGGAGAAATTTCTCTATTTCAATGCGACAGGGTGTGAAACAGCACAGAAGGGTGACCCGTTCGAAAAGATGGGAAGCGCCTGACTTTGTCTGCAAAATCGCACCGAGAGTGGGGCATCCTCGGCGCGGTTTCACAGAGATGACGATTTCAATCGAACAGCATATCGAGGAACTGCGACTGGAAGCACGCGAACCGGCAACCAGGTGCGAACGCCCCCAAATCGGGGCTGAACTCGGTCTGGCGCTGGCCGAGCTTGCAGTTATCACGACCGAGCAGGGCGCAACGTCAGCGCGGAGCCTCCTTTCTAGGAGGCTTACATCGTACCGCCGCCGGCAGCCTTTTCGCCTCATGCGTTCAGCGCATCCTTGACGGCCTTGCCGGGTGTAAAGGTCAGCTTCTTCGATGCGGCGATCTTGATCGTTGCGCCCGTGGCCGGATTGCGGCCTTGGCGTTCCGGAGTGTCCTTGATTTTGAATTTGCCGAACGACGGAATCGACGTTTCCGCGCAGGCAAGAGCAGCATCAGTGATATGTTTAAAGACGCTTTCGACAATGGTCTTGGCCTGCGCCCTTGTTAGGCTCTGCTCGGATGCGATCTTGTCAGCAATTTCGTTTGTGGTGGTCATGGAAAGACATTTTCCTTGGGTACGGTGTCTTCCCAGTATCACAATGAAGATGCGGCGGGGAAAGGGGCGTGAGGCACCTCGCGTCTGCAGATCGTCCGAAAATCACAGGAAATTTAGATTCGCGGACTTTTGCGGTATTGCACCGCTTTTTATCGACAACCTGCGGCAGGTCCAGGACGCTGTACGGCCGAATACAACGAGGGCCGTCAATCACCCCGTGGTAGCAGGGCGTTCCAGCGTGATCCACAACCCCTTCGGTGTCGGGCACATGTTGGGGGAAGAAGTCGAAAAATCGTGCTGGAATGGGCAAGAAGTTTTCACGACACTCTTGAGCGGAACATGAGAGTACGGTCGGCAGCGATTGCCATACCTGATACAGTTCCAACAGAGAACGTCACATCGATTGTCTCTGGTACCGTCATGGATGACACGCTGCCGCACGTTGCTGTAGGCTTTAACCCTTTGGAAGCATATTGCCGTGCAGTCCTTTCGCTTGTTAACGAAAGCGGCAATGAACTTGCAGCCCAATATTTGAGGTCAGCACTGAACGTACTTTCGACCCAGCCTGAACGCGAGTGATACCACTGCCAAATCTGCTGTGACACGTCCATGATGCATGCGGACATTTTAACTTTCTGAATTAGCGATCCATGATAGAATGTATGCACTGACAACAAGGTCCTGATTTGTCAATATTTTGGCGCTTTCTTGCTGGTTTTGGCATATGCCTGGACCCAAGCCACCACGAGGTACACGATGAACAATATCTCCCTAGCAGAGCAGCCGGACTTCGTGGAAACGAGCGCAGCGCTCCTGCAAGCGATGGCGAACCCTGCCCGCATTAACATTCTGATTATTCTGGCTGAAAGAGAGGTTTCCGTCGGCCCGCTCAGTGAACTTGTTGGCTTGAGCCAATCGGCGTTGTCACAGCATCTCGCCAAATTGCGACAGGCTGGTCTTGTGTCGACCCGCCGGGAGGCACATACCGTCTATTATATTTGTAAGTCCAGCGCGGTTCTGCGGATTTTGGCAATACTCTCAGAATTCTATACTAAGCGTACTTTTTTCGATACCTGAAACCTCGTCTCGGCAATGTAAACTTAGCGCTTCGCAGTCATGATTTGGGGTTGAGGTTCTGGTTTAGGCGGCTTGAATGCCAGCGATTTGGTACCATGTTTGCATGGCTGTTTCTCGCAATTCGCGATGATGGGTGGATGGAATGTCGTGGCGGGGAACGTGAAAGAGGTTGGCAATCGGATCGTGGATGGAAACGAACCGTTGAAGGTGCCTCGCTGACTTGAAGCGCCTCATAATCCTTTCACGCCGTCGGACAGGCTGATGAGAATTCTCGGCCCGATTGTTCAGGCCCTTGTGCGAGCGATGTTCGATACCGGGCATGATATCACGCTTCGCCGCACCGTAGGATCGAAGCTTGTCGGTGATTATCACACGCGGCGCACGACATTGCCCTTTCAGAAGCTTTCGCATCAAACGCTTTGCCGCCTTGGCATCGCGGCGGCTTTGCACCAGCACGTCGAGAACAAAACCGTCCTGATCGACGGCGCGCTAGAGCCAATGTTTCTTGCCGGCGATCGTGATGACAACCTCATCGAAGTGCCATTTGTCACCGAGCCTGCCGGCTGAGCGCCTCCGAATGTCATTGGCGAAATGCCGGCCGAACTTCTCCGCCCAGAGCCTCACGGTTTGGTGAGAGACGATGAGGCCACGGGCAGCCAGCATATCCTCGACCATCCGCAGGCTCAGCGGAAACCGGAAATAGAGCCAAACGGCATGGGCAATCACCTCGGCTGTAAATCGATGGAGACGATAAAGAGGATCACGGGCAAATCTGTCATGCCACAAGATCCCAAATGTTGATCGATGCCAGGTTAACTTTACAGTGCCCTTGAGACTGCAGAAGCGACGCTTGCGGACGCACTCGTCCTTTCCGATTTGGTCCAAGATGATTTGGACCGAATATTTGCTCTCGAAGAGACAACGATTGTCGCCCTGCGTCAACGTCTTCGCAAGCTTGACGACGATGTCATTTCAGCGCGCGCCGCGCTAGATTCGCGCCGCAAGGATCATGCCGAAGCGGAAGCGGCAGGCCTGCCGGAAGATCCGCCAGAGCCATTGACAAGCGCACTGTCCGCACTGGAAGCAGCCATACGAACGCGGGCCGAACGCATCGGCGGAATCGACAGCGAACTCCAACGCGATATTGCCGCGCGGGCCGCCCTTGCCGGGCTGGAAGAGGAAATCAAGCAGACACAATCAGAGCTGGACGTGTGGGAAGCCGTGGACCACGGGGCAGGTTCTCGCAGCGGCGACAAATTCGCCAGGGTTGCGCATACCATAAC
The DNA here is from genome assembly GCF_000016285.1 of Allorhizobium ampelinum S4. Lineage (NCBI taxonomy): Bacteria > Pseudomonadati > Pseudomonadota > Alphaproteobacteria > Hyphomicrobiales > Rhizobiaceae > Gillisella > Gillisella ampelina. Next base: position 29,732 of record NC_011982.1, read on the forward strand.
GCTGGACGTGTTGGTTGATCACGCCAACCATCATCTAGTAGACCTTAATCCACGTTACCGCTTGCGCCGCGCGGCTGACCTCGCACTACAGGTCGAAGATCGCGTTATGGGTGATGAAGCCTGTGCGACACGCAGTCTCTCGGGCGGCGAGCGTTTTCTGGTGTCGCTCGCCCTTGCGCTCGCGCTCTCGCGAATGGGCGGCAAGGGTGGCCTTGCATCGACATTGTTCATCGACGAGGGGTTTGGATCACTCGATGCAGGCAGCCTGGACTTTGGCGATAGATGCGCTGGAAAACCTTCAGTCACAAGGTCGTCAGGTCGGTGTCATCAGCCATGTCGAGGCGATGAAGGAACGTATCCTCACGCGTATAGCCGTGAACAAACAAGGAAGCGGGAAAAGCGCCATTGAAGTCTACCAGGCTTAAAGCTTGACCGACCGCCCTCCGCGTTGACGCAAACATTTCGCATTAAGTAGATGCTCAATCTCAATAGGACTGCGAGCCATTTCGCTTATAAAATCCCCCACGCCCGAAACCTCCCCCTCCCGATCATCTCCCGCAAGCCCAGTTCCAAAACAATCCGCCGCGCCGCCTGCGGCGTGACGTCCAGTGTCTTCGCCACCATCCCGGCCGACACCAATGGTTTTGCCATCACCAGCTCGACCAGCTCCGGCAGCTTTGACGACGTCCGGCGTCCGTCCAGCTTTCGGTCCATCATTTTCTTCGCCAGCGTCAGCCGGTCATGCTCTTTCAAAACAATTTCGCCGGCTGCGATCAGGCCGTGGGTGATGGCAAGCAACCGGGTTTCTCGATCACGATGCCGGCCTGCCGTAAGATCGAGGCGCAAAGCAGTCGGCCGAGCCAGGGGACATGTTGCAGGACCAAAATCTCGTTCCAGGCGTCGAGGGCGATGATCGCCTGCAGCACTGGCGGCAAGTTCTCCGTCTGGCGCAACACGCCACGCCATTCATCGAGCCGGGTATACGGTAGATGGATCAGACCGAGAACGGCAGTGGTCGGCAGCCCGAATCGTCGAGCGCCGGCTTGTCTTCCCATATGTAATCACCGGTGAGATTTACGTGCTCCCAGGTTAGCGGTGACAGGCTCGACAGCAGATGATCGGGCACATGCTGCCCGGCGCGATACAAGGCCTCGATGACACGGCCGGTATAGATTGTGTTCCAGTGAATAATGGCTGTGACGACCAGATTGAGAGCGGATGCCCGGATCGAAAGATTTTCCTGGCTGCGATCTCGGAAGCGACCGAAGCGATGGAGATTGACCGCACGCACGAGGCTGTTGCGGCTTTCCCCTTTGTTCAGCTCTGCCGTTGTCGTCTTTCTCAGATCCTCGTCATTGATCCAGTCCAGGGTGAATAGGGTTCGTTCGATCCGGCCCATCTGGCGTAGTGCCTGAGAGAAACCGCTTTGGCTGGTTTTCGCCGACAGCCTTTTAAGCATGAGCGAGGCGCTGACGGTGCGCGTGCGCAGCGAAGTAATCAGGCGCAGAATATCGTCCCAATGCGCTCGGATCAGGTCGGCATCGATGCGATCGCCCATGACATTTTGGAGAATTCCATATTGCTTGCCAGGTCCGAAGCCATAGAGGCATCGTCCGTCGAGATCAGGAATGCGCTGGGTGTTGTCACATTAACCGGCCCGCTATTGCCTACGTTTCGGGTTGGTCGTAGATTTCGACGATGCAAACATCCGCTATCAGTTTTAAACGTCAACGTTTTCCGCCACAAATCGTTGCTCACGCAGTTTGGCTTTATCTACGGTTCAATCTGAGCCTGCGTGAAGTTGAGGAAATGTTTCTTGAGCGTGGTGTCGACGTTTCTTATGAGACGGTTCGCGTTGGATCGCCAAGTTCGGACCCCAGATCGCTCGCAACTTGCGGCGACGACAGCCACGGCCGGGCGATGTTTGGCATCTGGACGAAGTCGTTGTGAAATGCGCCGGAGAGACGTTCTGGCTTTGGCGTGCGGTCGATCAGCATGGCACTGTTCTTGAAGAAATCTTGCAGAGGCGGCGTGACAAAAGAGCGGCCAAGCGCCTGCTCGTGGCGTTAATGAAGCGCTATGGCTTTGTTCCCAAACGGATCATCACCGATAAGCTCCGCTCTTACAGCGCAGCAAAGGCGGACGTCACACCCGGCGTCGACCATTGGTCGCACAAGGACCTCAACAATCGGGCCGAAAATAGCCACCTGCCATTTCGAAAACGGGAACGAACCATGCAGGGCCACCGATCCCCGGGAGCATTGCAACGGTTCGTTTCCATGCACTCCGCTACTCGCAACTGCTTCTCAGTTCCATCCTGCCGCCGAGCCGCACAAACAATTCGCTACCATCGCCTCGAAGCCTTCGATGCCTGGAATAGCGCGGCTTGCACCGCCTGAAAATTCCAGTGCAAGAGGCTTTGCCGGCATGACAAAGTTAATGTAACAACACCAAAATTTTTCCTCCATCGTCACAATCGCCGCAGGCTTCATCTTGATCAAATCCGTCCACACTGCCTAGTGATGCCCGCACTTTTAATTATCTTCGATCACCTTCAGTCAGTTCTTCGGCGGCGGCGGCGGCGGTGTAGGCGGGCAAGGTGGCGCCGGCGGTATGCCGCATTCCGGCGGTGGCGGTGGCGGTGGATCTTTTTTTTCTGCCGGCTTGTCATGGGTAATAATAACCGTGTCGGCGAAAGCTGGCGACGTAGCGACTACCGCAGCAATCGCCGCGACCGTTATCCATAACTTTGGCTTGCTCATAGAACCTCCGGAGCAGATTAATGTGATTAATTAACGCTGGACATAGCAATAAGTTCCCTATCCTTTGGAAGAACCGGATCGCGCCGCACCCGAGGAAAGTCCTGACGCGAAGATGATGGAAGGCTACCACCCTTGCCATCTCGGCGTCCGCTTGCAGCATCGAAATACAGCCGAGATGCTCCGTCCGGTTCAGCAATTCGCGCACGAGGATGACCGACTCGGATTCGACCGATGCTTTTCGGGCATGAGTCCGAGACGGGCGAACAGGGCGTCAAAATGATTGCGAATGGGCGTGCCGCTTGAGCCACGACCCAGGGAAGATGCGAGTTCCTCGAGGCTAATTTGATGCTGCCGCGATAGCGGATGGTCCTTCCTGCAAGCAACACCAGTGTGCCGGTAAATAGCTGGCGCTGTTCCACGTCTTCGACGGGCTGGGGATTGCGTAACGCACTGATCAGAAAGTCTATTTCGCCGCGCCGCAATCCAGCCAGTAAGTTGACATAGAGACCGACGACGTCTCGCAGCTTGTCGATGAATTTCGGGTCGTTGGACAATTTGAACTGCCGCCACCGGTGAGGTGCCAGGCCATGCGCTTTCCAGATGCGCCCGACTGCGCTGGCGCTGATGCCAGCGGCCTTCGCCATCATGTCGGCCGTCCAGTGCGTCGTCTCGCCCGGCGGATCGGCAAGCGTCAGCGCCACCACACGCTCGGCGCCTTCTGTGGCGAAGCGCTCCTGCCAGCGCCACACGCAGTTCTTCGATTTTCCGGTCTGGCGCATGATCTCGACAGTTCCGACGCCATCTCCACTCAGCAGGATGATCTCGGCCCGCCAGATGTGCTTTTACGGCATGACCAGATTTGCCCGTGATCCTCTTTATCGTCGCCATCGATTTCCAGCCGAGGTGATTGCCCATGCCGTTTGGCTCTATTTCCGGTTTCCGCTGAGCCTGCGGATGGTCGAGGATATGCTGGCTGCCCGTGGCCTCATCGTCTCTCACCAAACCGTGAGGCTCTGGGCGGAGAAGTTCGGCCGGCATTTCGCCAATGACATTCGGAGGCGCTCAGCCGGCAGGCTCGGTGACAAATGGCACTTCGACGAGGTTGTCATCACGATCGCCGGCAAGAAACATTGGCTCTGGCGCGCCGTCGATCAGGACGGTTTTGTTCTCGACGTGCTGGTGCAAAGCCGCCGCGATGCCAAGGCGGCAAAGCGTTTGATGCGAAAGCTTCTGAAAGGGCAATGCCGTGCGCCGCGTGTGATAATCACCGACAAGCTTCGATCCTACGGTGCGGCGAAGCGTGATATCATGCCCGGTATCGAACATCGCTCGCACAAGGGCCTGAACAATCGGGCCGAGAATTCTCATCAGCCTGTCCGACGGCGTGAAAGGATTATGAGGCGCTTCAAGTCAGCGAGGCACCTTCAACGGTTCGTTTCCATCCACGATCCGATTGCCAACCTCTTTCACGTTCCCCGCCACGACATTCCATCCACCCATCATCGCGAATTGCGAGAAACAGCCATGCAAACATGGTACCAAATCGCTGGCATTCAAGCCGCCTAAACCAAAACCTCAACCCCAAATCATGACTGCGAAGCGCTAAGTTTACATTGCCCCTGAAACACTGAAGTTGTTCCCAGGCGGCCTTACATAGACGCGTGAAGACTGTTCGAGCGCGTTCCAGCGAACGGCGATGCGCACTGCCGCCGAGCGCCGCTAAAGGCCCTGTAGGAATTGTCGGCAGCCTGGTAAGAGCTGAAGTGGTCGGAGCACCAACGAACATGTGCCTCGCCCAGATCATTCGTCACTTGCGGGCGGGACGTCTCAGCGAGCGCTCCCCCGGTCAACGACTGAGGAGCCTCGCAGGCGTGCCGCGGCCCGCCACCGAACGGCTGATAGGTGTCGTCTTCAGCACGATAGGAGGTGTAACGATTCTGGCACCGGGCAACGCGTGCATGCTCTATGGCAGCCATTGCGGTCTGCCGGTCATCCGGCGTCGTTGATGGCCGTGCCTCGGCAACTTGGTCCGTTTTGCTCTGAGAAGCCCCTATCGTTTGAGTCGACGCGGCCAAGATCGCAGGCAGCCGCTCATAAGGCTGATTGGTACGGTCTATCTGTATAGGCGTATTCGACCAAAGCGGGGCATTGAGGTTCGCAAACTTATGACTGGCGGCGGTAGCATTGAACGCCGCGGCCACCTGAGCCGCTCCCATGACAAGAGGCACGCAGCAGGCGGACAAAACTAGGCTTGAGAGTATCGACTTCATCACAAAGGCTCCGCGGTTGCAGTGCACAAATGCGCGACAAGCATAAGAGTTCCAAGCGGACGAATTATGCAATAGCCATGGTTACCGTGGTGGGTTCAAGGATGAAGTGCGACTTGCCGTCGTGTTTCCCGCCACGCCCACCGTTCTCTTGCGAGCCATCACGAACGCACTTGAGGCCTTCGAACATTCGAAGTTAGGGTCCCAGACCACAGACTTCGTCGCCACGCGCAGTGCGAAGACGCCGGCGAGGAACGTTGTCGATGCGCCAAGCATCGTTGCGGGGTCCGCATATCCAAACACGGACTGTCCTGCTGGCACTTCACCGGTTATCCCGGAAAGGCGAACCCCTTCACGCAGCACCGCGATCGCGACTACCACTCCACTTCCGCTGACAACACCCCATCCTGCCGCTTTGACGCCCGCTGCGCCATTCGACGCGAACAGGAAAAGCGTGCCGATCGCAGCCGCGGTCGCATAGGGCAGCGCGAGGCCGATCCGCCCGAGCATCAGCTTTGCCTGCCCGGTCTTACTGAGAGCGGCCAGCCAGTGTTCGATCCCCGCCATGAACACCAAGACGACGATCATCATCGCGGCCGGGATGACGGCGAGGAACACTTTACTCGCCGTCATGAGCGAATGCCTCCGCGCCTATCGCCGTGAGGCGCGATTGCTCCCCATCGTTGCCCTTAAGGCGGCGACCGGCATCGATCAACAGGCCAAGCAGAAGAGCCCGCTTCTCGTAGCGCAGTCCTGCCTTGACGATCAGGCCACCGAGTTCGATTTTCTCGCGCGTGTCTTTCTTTCGCGCGTCATTCGTGATCGTGCGGGCCATCCGTTCAAGCCTCACGACCGCTGCTCGCAGCAGCGCCAGTCTCGATCGTCGTGACCGTCTCACCTGCTGTCCTGCCGTCACCAGCATTTCTCTTCCCAGTCGAAGCCGCCTTGCCTCCGCGAAACCGCCCGGTGATCTCTTCGAACGCAGCCTGTAGCTCGGTTTCCTCGATCTCGATCTCACCGAGGCCGGCCTTCAGCGCGATCCTGCCGACGCGCTCCGCCTCGCGTGTTTCGGCTTGTCTCAGCTGATCCTGCAATCTGGCGATTTCTTCCCTGATCTTCAACGATGGTTTCTTCATTCCGGTCGCATCTCCCTGGAAATCCTGCGGCGTTTATCTCGCTGCAAGATTTCCCCAAAAGCACGTCCGAAGGAATGTGCAGATCTGCACGTCGGCAAAGCCGACACTTTGGAGGATGATCCCGCCGTTCCGAAGGAGCGGTTCCAAGGGCGCAATTATACGTCGCTGGCCGACGAGTTGCTGGCGGCCCTGGCGGGGCCGTCGTGGGGTTGTCGCCCCCGACGAACGAGATTCGAACCGGGAGTGTTTTACGCCGTGGCCATCGCCCATTTCTCAGCCAGTATCGTCAGCCGTGGCGACGGCCGCAGTGCTGTGTTGTCTGCGGCCTACCGGCATTGCGCGAAAATGGAATATGAGCGCGAGGCCCGAACCATTGATTATACCCGCAAGCAAGGCCTCGTGCATGAGGAGTTCGTTCTACCCGCGGATGCCCCGAAATGGGTCCGCTCCCTTATCACCGATCGCTCTGTATCGGGAGCGGTCGAGGCCTTCTGGAACAAGGTCGAGGCCTTCGAGAAGCGCTCCGATGCGCAGCTTGCCCGCGACCTGACCATCGCACTTCCGCTGGAGCTGACGACTGACCAAAGCATCGCACTGGTACGCGACTTCGTGGAAAAGCACATCCTTGCCAAGGCAATGCTCGCCGATTGGGTCTACCACGACAATCCCGGCAATCCTCACATCCATCTGATGACCACATTGCGCCCGCTCACCGAAGATGGCTTTGGGGCAAAGAAGGTCGCGGTCATTGGTGAGGATGGCCAGCCGGTCCGCACCAAGTCCGGCAAGATCCTTTACGAACTCTGGGCCGGTTCCACCGACGACTTCAATGTCTTGCGCGATGGCTGGTTCGAACGCCAGAACCATCACTTGGCGCTCAGTGGTCTCGATCTTCGTGTCGATGGCCGCTCCTACGAGAAGCAGGGCATAGACCTGGAGCCGACCATCCATCTCGGCGTTGGCGCAAAAGCGATCGAGCGCAAGGCCGAAAGCCAAGGCGTGCGTCCGGGGCTCGAGCGGATTGCTGAATGCGCAGCGTCGAAGCGAGAACACCCGTCGAATTCTGCGACGCCCGGAGATCGTCCTCGACCTGATCACCCGGGTGAAAAGCGTTTTCGATGAGCGGGATATCGCCAAGGTGCTGCATCGCTATATCGACGATCCCGGCACGTTTCAGCATTTGATGGCGCGCATCATCCAGAGCCGGGATATTCTGCGCTTGCAGCGCGATACGATCGATTTCACCACCGGCGACAAGATGCCGGCCCGCTACACAACACGGGCGATGATCCGGCTGGAAGCAACGATGTCGCGCCAAGCGATCTGGCTGTCGAGCCGTGAACGGCATGCGGTATCGGAAGCAATGCTGGATGCGACGTTCCGACGTCATCAGCGGCTTTCGGAAGAGCAAAGGATGGCAATCGAACGGATCGCTGACCCCGCCCGGATCGCTGCCGTCGTCGGACGCGCTGGTGCTGGCAAGACCACGATGATGAAGGCGGCGCGAGAGGCTTGGGAGCTCGCCGGCTATCGCGTTGTCGGCGGCGCGCTTGCGGGCAAAGCGGCCGAAGGCTTGGAGAAGGAAGCCGGCATTCAAAGCCGGACGTTGGCGTCCTGGGAATTGCGCTGGGGCCGTGGCCGCGACATGCTCGATGACAGGACCATCTTCGTCATGGACGAGGCCGGCATGGTCGCCTCCAAACAGATGGCGGGCTTTGTCGATGTCGTTGTGAGGGCAGGGGCGAAAATCGTGCTGGTCGGCGATCCCGAGTAGCTTCAGCCGATCGAGGCGGGGGCTGCCTTCCGCGCCATTGTCGATCGGATAGGTTACGCTGAACTCGAGACAATCTATCGCCAGCGCGAGGACTGGATGCGCAAGGCATCGCTCGATCTGGCGCGCGGCAATGTCGAGAAGGCGTTGGCGCTCTACAATGCCAATGCGAGAATTGTTGGCGAACGTCTGAAGGCGGAAGCGGTTGAGCGCCTGATCGCCGACTGGAACCGTGATTACGATCAGACGAAGACGACATTGATCCTCGCCCATCTGCGCCGCGACGTGCGCATGCTGAACGTTATGGCCCGCGAAAAACTCGTTGAACGCGGACTTGTCGGTGAGGGCCATGTCTTCAAAACGGCTGACGGTGTCAGGCAGTTCGACTTGGGCGACCAGATCGTCTTCCTGAAGAATGAGACCTCGCTCGGCGTCAAGAACGGCATGATCGCTCAGGTCATTGAGGCCGCACCGAACAGGATCGTTGCTATCATCGGAGAAGGTGATCAGCACCGGCAGGTGATCGTCGAACAGCGGTTCTACAACAATCTCGATCACGGCTACGCCACGACGATTCACAAGTCCCAGGGTGCCACGGTCGATAGGGTCAAGGTGCTCGCTTCCCTGTCCCTTGATCGGCATCTAACCTATGTGGCGATGACCCGCCATCGCGAGGATCTGCAGCTCTATTACGGGACCAGATCCTTCTCCTTCAACGGCGGCCTGGCCAAGGTTCTTTCCCGAAAGAACGCCAAGGAGACGACGCTCGATTACGTGCGTGGGCAGTTCTATCGCGACGCGCTGCGCTTCGCCGAGGCTCGTGGCCTCTACGTCGTCCAGGTCGCACGCACGATGGTACGCGATCGGCTCGACTGGACGCTGCGCCAGAAGGCCAAACTTGTCGATCTCAGCCAGCGCCTTGCTGCCTTTGCCGCGCGCCTTGGCTTCACCCAATCCCCAACCACTCAAACGAAGAAGGAGGCCGCACCCATGGTCGCAGGCATCAAGATATTCTCCGGTTCTGTTGCGGATACGGTCGGTGACAGGCTCGGCACAGATCCCGCCCTGAAGCAGCAATGGGAGGAGGTGTCGGCGCGCTTCCGTTATGTCTTCGCCGATCCCGAAACCGCATTCCGGGCCATGAACTTCGATATGGTCCTGGCCGACAGGGAGATGGCCGGACAGGTCCTTCAAAAGCTTGAGACAGACCCCGCATCGATCGGCCCGCTGAAGGGCAAGACCGGAATCCTCGCTGGCAAGGCCGAGCGCGAGGCGCGCCGCGTCGCAGAGGTCAATGTTCCCGCCCTGAAACGCGATCTCGCGCAATATCTGCGGATGCGCGAGACCGCGACGCAACGCGTTGCGACTGAAGAACAAGCCCTGCGCCAGCGCGTCTCGATCGACATCCCGGCGCTCTCGCCGGCCGCACGCTTGAGCGCGTGCGCGACGCGATCGACCGCAACGATCTGCCAGCGGCCATGGCATATGCGCTCAGCAATCGCGAGACCAAGCTCGAAATCGACGGGTTCAGCCAGGCTGTTACCGAACGCTTCGGCGAGCGGACCCTGGTGAGCAACGTGGCGCGCGAGCCGTCCGGAAAGCTGTACGAAAAGCTTGCCGAGGGGATGAAGCCCGAACAGAAGGAGCAGCTGAAGCAAGCCTGGCCGGTCATGCGCACGTCCCAGCAGCTCGCCGCCCACGAGCGCACGAGCCAGACGCTGAAACAAGCTGAAAACCTGCGGCTGACGCAGCGCCAGTCGCCGGTGATGAAGCAGTGAAACGGCGCTGGGTGATTGCGTTCATCACTGCGAGCGCGAGCGTCATGGCCGCTCTTGCAGGGATCGGGTTTGGCCGCATCAGGCTGAACATGACGCCGAGCGAGCCCCTTGGTATCTGGCGCATCAAGCCTTTTGGGAGAGAGCCCATCGTCGGTGATCTCGTGTTCATCTGCCCTCCGTCCAAGCCGCAGTTCGAGGAGGCATGGCAGCGCGGCTATCTCCGACGTGGACTGTGTGCCGATCCTGCTCTGAAACCCGCAATCGTCGAGCAGTTCATCAAACGGGCAGGGTCCTAGGATCCACTCTTTAATACGGTTCGCTCTGCGGGCCGAGTCATTCTAGCACCGAAGCCTGCGACACCGGATGATGCCCTGACGCTGATCCGTAACTGTCCGTCGTCGAATGATTTGAGACTTCCTCGGCTTTGGAAGAATGGAGTTTCCGGCTCGGTTTGCGCGTTGATTTAAGCTGCTTTCTTTTGGTGGTTCAAGCGGCGTTGTCTGATGGTGTCTCTTTTGATCTTTTCGCGTTCGAGCAGTATGGTCTGGCCGCGCCCGGAGTAGACGTCGGCTGGGGTAAGATTGTCGAGGCTTTCGTGATAGCGCCGATGGTTCTAGTGCTCGACAAAAGCCGCGACCTGAGCTTCGAGGTCCTCCTGGAAGAAGTAGTTTTCGAGCAGGATGCGGTTCTTCAGCGTCTGGTGCCAGCGTTCGATCTTGCCCTGCGTTTGCGGATGGCCGGGAGCGCCGTGGACCTGCCCGATCTTGTATTTCTCCAGCCATTCACCGAGATCGGAAGCAACGTAACACGGGCCGTTGTCGGACAGCAGGCGCGGCCGGTGTTCGACCTTGACCTTGTCGCATCCTGATGCCGCAAGCGCCAAGTCGAGCGTGTCGGTAACATCCTCGACTTTCATGCTGGTGCACAGCTTCCAGGCGATGATGTAGCGCGAGAAGTCGTCGAGGATGGTCGACAGGTAGAACCATCCCCAACCATGACCTTCAGATAGGTGAAGTCAGTTTGCCACATCTCGTTCGGGCGCGTGGTCTTGTCCTTGAACTCGTCGTTGGCCTTGATGACGATATAGGTGGGCGACGTTATCAGATCGTGGGCCTTGAGCAGGCGGTAGACCGAAGCCTCTGATACGAAATAGCTTTCCGTGTCGGTGAACTTCACGGCCAGTTCGCGCGGCGACAACTCGGCATGATCCAGCGCCATTTCGATGATACGGTCCCTGACATCGTCGGGAAGACGGTTCCATACCCGTGACGGGGCGGATGTCCGGTCTTCCAGCCCCTCGACGCCGTAGGTCAGGAAACGATCATACCAGCGGTAGAAGGTCGGCCGAGGAATGCCGAGCTTGTCGAGGGTCTGCTTGGCAGGCAGGTGGGATTCTTCCACGAGCCGGATAATCTCAAGCTTCTCGGTGGCGGGATATCTCATTCGTCGCCGTCCCCATCCCCGATCATGCTTTTTTTAAGCAGGCGGTTTTCCAGGGTGAGGTCGGCCAGAGCCTCCTTCAGGTCGCGGCTTTCACGGCGCAGTGCTTTCACCTCGTCAGTGGTTGCCGAACGGGCGGTGTCGCCCGCAAGCCGCTTCTTGCCAGCTTCGAGGAATTCCTTGGACCAGCTATAATACAGGCTCTCGGCAATCCCTTCACGTCGGCAGATTGCGGCAATGCTGTCCTCGCCACGAAGGCCTTCCAGCACGATGCGAATTTTCTCTTCCGACGAATGGTGCTTGCGCGTGGCGCGGCGGATGTCCTTGATCGTCTTCTCGGTCGTCGATGTCTGCGGCCCGGATTTTTGTCTCATCTTCGCTTCCTTTGAATGAGCTACGATGAGCCGAAAATCCTCTCTTCTCAATTAAGCCAGTTCTGTCTCATGGGCGCTGATGTCGGACAACGATAGGAGGCGAAGGTAGACGAAGAAATGTTCATGCCCACTGCTCTATCGTACAAAACTTAAGACGACACTGCTCGCCAAACAGCTCAAAGCGTTACGATTCAAAACACCCTACGAAGCCATCCGCCAACTCAGCGAGAAAAAGCCGGAAATCTTCATTCGAAACCCAAGCCATGACATGTTGGGACCAAACACCTAGTCACCGGAATCTGAAGTTCGGCTCATTGTTTTTTGGCAGAATCGCTTGACGGAGGCGAGGATTTGGCCGGCGGATTTCACCCATCTGTATGGCTTGGGATTCTCGTTGTGCGTTGCGATAAACGCGTCGATGTCGGCTTCCAGTTCGGCGGTGGAACGATGACACCGCGTTGCAATTGCTTGCGCATCAGCTCTGCAAACCACCGCTCGACTTGATTGATCCAGGAGGCTGACGTTGGCGTGAAGTGAACATGCCAATGCGGGCGGCGTGCGAGCCAGGCCTTGATCCTCGGCGTCTTGTGGGTCGCATAGTTGTCCATCACCAAATGCACGTCCGGCCCCTTGGGCATCTCGGCGTCAATCCGCTTCAAGAAGTCGAGAAATTCGGTCGCCCTGTGACGTTTGTAGCACTGGCCGATTACCGCGCCAGTCGCAACGTCGAGCGCGGCGAACAGGGATGTCGTGCCGTTGCGGACATAGGTATGGGTGCGCCGCTGCTCGGCGATGCCCGGCGCCATGGGCAGAACCGGCTGCTCGCGATCCAGTGCCTGGATTTGCGATTTCTCATCCACGCATAGCACGACTGCCCGATCAGGTGGCGACATGTAAAGGCCGACTATGTCTTGCACCTTATCAACGAACAGGGGATCGGAAGACAGCTTGAATGTCTCCGAACGATGCGGCTGCAAACCAAACGCGGTCCATATCCGACGGATGGTGGTGTGCGACAGCCCGCGGTCGGCTGCCATCAAACGGATAGACCAGTGCGTGGCATCCTTCGGGGTGGTGTTCAATGTCCGTTCGACGACCTCAGCTACCTGGGCGTCAGAGACGGTTCGTGGCCGACCTGCGCGATATTCGTCGGTCAGCCCGTCAATGCCACCCTGCACGCACCTGCGGCGCCACTTGCCAACCGTGTGCTCGTGGACGCCAAGGCGTTCGGCAACATCTTTGCTCCGCAAGCCCTGCGCGCACAGCAAAACTATCCGGCATCGATCCGACAGCGAGCGCGGCGCCTTGTGCCGCCGCACCTGAGACTCAAGAAAATTTCTATCCTCGTCGCTCAGAGCGACAAAGCCCGCTTGCCTGCCGACCATCAATCAAACTCCCGCTGTTACAACAGAAGCAAAATAAAATGATGCCTACTTTAGTTCCACGTTACTAGCGGCTTTGCCGCCGTAAATCGCTCATCTGGTCTTGTTATTTATGCTGAAATCAGTAGCGTTGGAACCTGATTCGAAAAGAACTCAATAGAAATGGTACCTTGCTAGCCTGCGGGTGAGAATTCGGATGTGGGCGATGAGCATCCAGGCTTCAGCGGAAGCGATTGACTTCTCCCAATCTTTGGCCAGTTGCCGGCATCGGCCAAGCTAGGCGAATGTGCGCTCCACCACCCAGCGACGCGGCCGCACTTCAAAGCGTCGGAGGACGGTTTTGAGAGCCGCCACTGCGTCATCGCGGTCTTGAATGTCAGCGCTGTGGACGACGAGCCCCACCATCAAACCGAGCATGTCGACAACGATATGACGCTTGCGACCTTTGATCTTCTTGCCCGCGTCATAGCCCGCAATCCCGCCGCTTTCAGTCGTTTTGACACTCTGACTGTCGATCACCCCGCCGTTGGCGAGGCTTCCTTTCCCTCCAGTTCTCGCGTCTCCATGACGAGATGATGGTTGATCCGCAGCCAAAGGCCAGTCGCCCGCCACTCGTAGAAGTGACCCTGCACAGTTGAATAGGGTGGAAAATCCTTCGGCAACATCCGCCATTGGCATCCGGAAGACGCGATATAAAGCAGTGCGTTCAAAACCTCGCGCAACTCCGTCTTGCGGGGGCCGCCGAGCCTGCGTGGCGTCGGCATAAACAGAGCGATCAGCGACCACTCCCTGTCGGTAACATCACTTGCATAACGCCCCGTCCGTCGGCCATATTGACGACGGATGAAATCAGTCAGCCCATTGCGGTCTCCATCGAATTTTAAGCAAATCCGAAAGGAAGCACAACTGGCTGATTTCACTCAACTCTTTTTCAGTCAGGCTCTTACAGGATGCAGATCCGCCGGTAGCATAGGAAGCGCCAATCTCCAGTATCCGAGGCTACTTCTCGTCATCAAATACGTCTACACGATCACGCGATGGGAAATAACTTTAAAGACCAAGAACAATATTTGGTATATTTTATAACCGTCGGATCGTTGCCACCGATCTCGATGTCTAACGCTTTGCCCCGAATGCCCCACATTGCCTGGGCAAAGCTAAGGCCCGGATTGGCTCGCTTCTGGCTAGCTATCCGGGCCTCCTAGATGCATGAATCGCCGATCTGGACAACGCCGTCGCTGAGCAATCACTTCAGCTGGGAACCGGTGGCGGCGATAAAGGGGATCACGAACGGTTTGGGTCATGCCGCAAAATCGCACAGGGCAATCGCCGAGGGGTTAACGTTACGATGCCGTGGCGCTTGCTCTGGTTTATGCGGCGGGATTGGAGAACCATTCCCAACCACCCCGCCCTGTCCTTTTTCGTCTGTAAAGAGCCTGATCGGCTTGCCGTATAAGACCGGCCAGATCTGTGGCGTCTTGCGGATAAAGGCTGACCCCGATGCTCGCGCCAAGGGTTATCGTTTCCACATCAAATACGAATGGCGCGTCAAAGGTGGCATTGATGCGATCACAGATAGCCTCTGCCTGTGTGTCGCTCTGAAGGCTGGACAACAGAACCACAAACTCATCGCCACCAATCCGGCCGACGAGATCCGTATCGCGGACGGCGTTGCGCAGGCGATCGGCAACCATCTTCAGGACTTGATCGCCAGCCTCGTGCCCCAGACGGTCGTTGACCGGCTTAAAACCGTCGAGGTCAACGAGCAGGACCCCCAGCTTGAGGTTGGCTTTCGTTGGTGCCGATGTGACTTCGGTTTCCCAGCGCTCGTGCAACGCCCGGCGGTTTGCGAGTTCGGTAAGAGGATCTTCCATTGCGATGCGACGGATGGCGTCTTCGGCAATTTTGCGATCTGAAATGTCCTCGAAAGTAGCGATCCCTATCCCGACATCCCAAAGTAAGGTCCCGCGGTGGAGCGTTGTGCGATATGTCCCATCAGCACAACGCACCCGGCATTCAAGCGGATCGATTTCCGCAATGCCCGATTGGTCTCCCCTCCAGAGAGCGGCCCAACGTTCGCGGGCGGTACGCCGCTCTGCCGACGTTGCGTAGACTTCTGCAATCCACTCATCGACGGTTGCGAAACGGCTTTCAGGATATCCGAACAACCTGATAAAGGTGCGATTGACGAAACGGATGTCCCCGCCCGGAAGGGTCGCCCAGGACATGGCAACAGGCATGGCATCGAGGATGATATGCAGGTCGCGGAATGATGTTGCCGAACCCGTTTCCGCTCGCTCGAAAAGTTCCTTCATCCCCCACTCCCTGCTTCACCAAGACCTGCTTCAGAGATCGATTTTACGAGGCCCACGACGCGTTTGCGAACGAGTGGTGAACTGATCAGGGCGAAAGCCCTGTTCAGATCAAGGCCCTCGTTATTTGCGAGAAACGCGGTGATCTCCTTGCCCGGATTCGACGTGATATCGCCCTCAGTTCCGGAACTCTGATCGGGAAAGAAATACGAAAACGGCACACCAAAGATGGTTGCGACGTTCTGCAGCCGACTTGCGCCGACGCGGTTCTTGCCCTTTTTGTATTTCTGAACCTGCTGGAATGTCACGCCCAGAGCTTCGGCAAGCTTGCCCTGGCTCATTCCAAGTATGCGCCGCCGTGCTTTAATGCGCTCCCCCACTTCGATATCGACGGGATTAGGTACCTTTGGTCCTCTCTTCATGTCCTCGAAATTACTCATGCTGTTTTCACCTTCCTATGGTTCAACTCTGCTATCGTTCCTGCATCCCGTTCGCTCGGGACCGGTTTGCCATAAAAATAGCCCTGAACTTCGGTGCATCCTTCTTCAAGAACGCGGATCAGATGCGCTTCCGTCTCTACGCCCTCAGCAACGGTCGTGACGCCGAGACGCTTGCCCAGATCAGCGATTGCCCTGACGATCGCGGCCGACTCCGGCCGCTCGACGGCATCTTTCACGAATGAGCCATCGATCTTGATCTTGTCGAAGGGGAAGGCGCGCAGATGGGTAAGGGACGAATAGCCGGTCCCGAAATCATCCAGCGCCACGCGAACACCCATGTCGCGAATGCGGCGCAAATCGCCAATCACACCATGTTCATCATAAAGCATAGCTGTTTCGGTCACTTCGATTTCCAGCCTGTAAGGGGACAACCCGGAACGGGTCAGTGCCGCTAGAATGGCCGATGCGATGGTTCCTTTTCCGAGTTGCGCGGCCGATACGTTGACCGCCACCCGTGCAGCATCGCTCCACCCGGCCGCATCAAGGCACGCGGTATTTAGAACGAAGTCGCCGAGCTGGTCGATCAGCCCGCTTTCTTCAGCGATCGGCACGAATTCGGCGGGCGAAATCCAACCCCGCTCAGGGTGAAGCCAGCGGACAAGGGCTTCGCGTGCAGTTATCTTCTTGGTGTGAGCGTCAATAATCGGCTGATAGAAAACGAACATGCCCTGACGTGTTGCAAGCGACGTCCGGAGCTTTGCACAGAGGCGGACCCGTTTCTGTATCCGGCTCTCCATATTTTCGCTAAACGTCCTGTGTGTCCCCTTGCCCGCCGCTTTCGCAGCGTAAAGAGCAATGTCCGCACGCGCCAGCAGCGATTCTCCGGTGTCGCCGTGTATTGGCGCGATAGCTATTCCGATGGACGCACCCATCAGGATTTGATCGTAGGGAAGAGACAGCGTTTCAATGATACGGGACGCAAAAGTTTCAAGTTCGGATGTTTCAACATGCGGAACCAGAATGGCGAACTCGTCACCGACACGATGACCACTGGTGTCATTCACTATTTTGAAGCCGTCAAGATCAATAAACAGGAGGGCGGGTCCGTCGCCCGGAAGGGCAAGGGCGGAATCCATGTTCTCGTTGAACGTCACACGGTTGGCGAGACCGGTCAGTGTGTCGTAATGGGCGAGGTGGCGGATTTGCCGTTCCGCTTCCACTTCCTTTGTGACGATCGCCCAAGTCAGCATCGGCCCGAGATATGTGTCGTCATCCGCCATGATCGCGGACACCTTCAGGTCCAAAACTTCCGGGCCGAGATCGATGCGGGCATTGTGCGGCAGGTTTTTGGGGTCTGACAGGATGCGTCGTTCGTGCTCGGGATGGCGATGGAAGACATCGATAGACGAACCAAGGAGACCGTCGGCCTTCAGGGGCAGAAGATGCTCGATGCTGCGGATGAGATCTTTCGAGGTTTCGTTTGCATAGGTGATCGTAAAACCTTCGGGTTCGACGGTCATCACCGCTACCGGCATGTCGTCGATCATGCGCAGCAGCCGCCCCTGTTCCTCCTGCTTGCGGCGTGCTTCGGTCTGCCTCGTCACCATCTGCGAGATAAGTGGCATAGTTGATGTTGAGGATCACCAGCATGCCGATCGAAACCAGTGCGATATTGATGGCGGTGGCGATGAAAGTCGGTTGCCCGGTCGCAGCGAAAAAGAAAATGAATGCGCCGTTGACGATGATTGTTACCGTCAGAGCGGCCGAGCGCAGATGCATCAGGCAGAAGATGCAGGAAATCACCGTGATCGCCATATAGAAGGCGAGGTGTGAGCGGGCGTAGGCGTCGCCATAAGGATAGAGGAAGAATGACCAGCCGTTGAAAGCGATCGCGATTACGAACGCCAATCGGTTTGTGCATCGCAGGGCATTCAGCGCGGTGAATGGCGTTGGCTTGGAGTGGCGGGATCTCCACCAGTGGACGATGCGCATAACGCATCCGATTGTCAGAATGCTTGGGATGCCTATCGAGAGCCAGAGAGGTGCAACCGGCATGTGGGTTCCCGCGACCACCCGGGTGCTCGAAAGCAAAATGAGGTACATCAACGGCATTTGCGGTGAGAACGCGAGATATTGTGCTTTCAGCAATTCAGGGTTTTCGCCCGAAACCTCCAGTGCACGCCGAAATTTATCAATCAACGGCTTCATGAACAGAACCTTCCCGTGGTGTCGCAATCAAAATGACCCGACCGCCGGTTTCTCATCCGACGCAACAGTACGGCATCATGCCGTTAACACAAGGGAGAGTGTTCTCAAGCGAGCCTTTCCGGTCGCCTCAGTAGGAGAATCTGCGGTACGCCCCCAAGCCTCTTTCCTGACCCCTTGATCGGGGAGTTAGTAAACCGAGTACGCCCGGTCCCATGGACCTTTAGTTCGGAGGAACCTGGACATGCGCCCATGGCTCCCCGACCCAAAAAGGTCAAGGAATCCGGTGCCTTGTCGGCAGGCACCAACCGACGTACTTCGGGGTTACTACGCCCCAAGGCTGCGCGCAGCCCCAATTTGTTTTACAATGGAACAGGTTAATGTTTTAATCTTTTCTGAGCATGGGATAGATTCTCAACGCGGATTGGCGCTTGGCCTGCAAAGCTTTGCCGGGCTTGTCGCAGTTTTTTCGGTTAACGGTATGTTGACCATCGGAAGAGAAATTCCGCTCCTATTGTTGCGGAGCGTACCGATGGTTCTGAATGCCATTACCGAGAAGCTGAAACGCCAATCGAAAGACGATTTCAAGGGACGACATTTTGAGGCGTGGCTGATCGTGCAGGCGGTTGCCTGGTATTTGCGTTATCCGCTCAGCTATCGCGATTTGGAGGAAATGGTCCGGGAACGCGGTTTCGAGATTGACCATAGCACGATCAACCGCTGGGTTCTGGCCTACGCACCGATGATCGAGAAGCGATTACGTCAGTTTCGTCGGCCACATTGCGGCTCGGTTCGCGTCAATGAGACCTACGTCAAGATCCGCGGCAAGTGGCGATACGTGTATCGCGCAATCGACAAGCACGGCAATCCCGTCGACTTTCTGCTGACGGCAAAGCGCGATCTTGATGCCGCCAAGCGGTTCTTCCGCAAGATGCTGAAGGACGAGCCCTTGTTGTCACCGAATAAGATCGGCACGGATGGCGCCAATACGTTTCCGTCGGCGATCAAAACATTGGTCGATAGCGGGCTGTTGCATCCAGATCCTGTGCACTATGCCACCAAGCATCTCCAACAAGGCATCGAAAGCGATCACTTCCGGCTGAAGAAGAACATGCCCAAGATCGGCGGGGTCCAGTCATTCAACACTGCGCGGCGAACCATCGCGGGTTTCCAGGCGATGCTGTGGTTGAGGAAAGGCTTCGGCTATTCCGGCGGCTGGATCGTCAACGACCAGAACGATCTGCTTGCGCGCCTCTTCGGACTGCAAAAGGTTAACAAAGTATAAATGCACACCGTTTAGGGGATAATCGCGGCCCACGAAAATCTTTGCGACATGTGTGGACGGCCTCCGTTTGGCAAGGATTATTTTGGTGTTTTGACAGGTTGGTCGGTAGCAGGCATGTGTCCGGCCTTTGATTGCGGCCTCTCAAGACTGCCGCTGGCCATGATGAAGTCCGCAGATCAGGTTCCAAACAAGCCCCCGCGCTTTTCGCGCTCGTCGCAAAGCGGATTATCCCGATCCGGGTTTCGACCCTTGTCATCACACCATCAGCACCTCACCAATTCGTTTGGCCTCAAAAAACTCTCGATGCGCTTTGTCAGCTCATCGCTGGGCAATGTAAACTTAGCGCTTCGCAGTCATGATTTGGGGTTGAGGTTTTGGTTTAGGCGGCTTGAATGCCAGCGATTTGGTACCATGTTTGCATGGCTGTTTCTCGCAATTCGCGATGATGGGTGGATGGAATGTCGTGGCGGGGAACGTGAAAGAGGTTGGCAATCGGATCGTGGATGGAAACGAACCGTTGAAGGTGCCTCGCTGACTTGAAGCGCCTCATAATCCTTTCACGCCGTCGGACAGGCTGATGAGAATTCTCGGCCCGATTGTTCAGGCCCTTGTGCGAGCGATGTTCGATACCGGGCATGATATCACGCTTCGCCGCACCGTAGGATCGAAGCTTGTCGGTGATTATCACACGCGGCGCACGGCATTGCCCTTTCAGAAGCTTTCGCATCAAACGCTTTGCCGCCTTGGCATCGCGGCGGCTTTGCACCAGCACGTCGAGAACAAAACCGTCCTGATCGACGGCGCGCCAGAGCTAATGTTTCTTGCCGGCGATCGTGATGACAACCTCGTCGAAGTGCCATTTGTCACCGAGCCTGCCGGCAGATCGCTTGCGGATATCATTGGCAAAATGTCTACCGAACTTCTCCGCCCAGAGCCTCACGTTTTGGTGAGAGACGATGAGGCCACGGGCAGCCAGCATATCCTCGACCATCCGCAGGCTCAGCGGAAACCGGAAATAGAGCCAAACGGCATGGGCAATCACCTCGGCTGTAAATCGATGGAGACGATAAAGAGGATCACGGGCAAATCTGGTCATGCCACAAGATCCCAAATGTTGATCGATGCCAGGTTAACTTTACAGTGCCCCATGAAGAGATTCCATAGAAGCCCCGACCGGTGGTTCTCGATCATCGCCACGATCGGCCCCTGGTTTACGGCGAGGTAGCTTTTCGAAATCCACCGTCCATTGGCCGCGAACGCATCGACAAATCCGTAGCGGCCCCAGAGCCGCCCATCGGCAGCCACAAGATAATACCTGAGCGCGGCTTCAGCCGCTTCTGGCAGGTATGGAAAACTCGAGAGTGCCGCCGTTGGGGCAATAATCCCGCGGTCATTGTCCGGCGCGCTGGCGATATATTTTCTTGGCCCGTGCGACGACGTCAGCCCCCAACAAGCCGCACCATAGCCGGCATGCTGGTGCGGATTGGCCACGGCGTGAGCATGGTGGATCGACGCATGAGCGACGTTCTGTTCCCAGTAGTCGCAATATCGGTCCCGCATCCTGCTTGGGTCGAGGCCGCAGAAGGAGGAGTGCGCCAGGAAGAGGGGACCCCCGAACGGCCGGCCTACCGGCAGTATGTGGCCGTAGTAGCCATTGCCATTTCGCAATGTTCCATTTCCGGCCCAACCGTGATGAAAAACATTGTCGTCAATTGCGTGGCGTCCCGCGCCCGCAGCAAGAATGTAAGCGAGCAGCCCCTCATTCCAACCCGTGATCGGAAGCGCCATCTTCCATTGATGCTTTGGGCTCCAATGCCAATACAGCGGCCTGGATGGCTCAGGCGCGTACCAACACCGCTCGACCTCATCGACCAATTCCTGGATCAATATGCGTAGCGGACGCTCTCCTGGTGCCTCGCCATCGAAATATTGGCGTGCGCATATCAAGCCTTGTAGAAGGAGGGCGGTCTCGACGAGATCGCCGCCATCGTCACGGTGCGAGAAAGGCACGACCTCTCCGGTTGAGCCGTTGATGAAATGCGGGAATGCGCCATGGAAACGCGGCACATCCTTCAGAAAGGCGACCGTCAGAAGCATCCGCTCCATCGCTTGCCCGCGGTCGATCCAGCCACGGCTGACGGCGACAATGATAGCCAGGAACGAAAATCCCGAGCCGCTGATGGAAACGAGATCGTTGCGCGCATCACCCCAGGTCAACCTGCGATCATAGGCAAGGCCACTGACGGGATGCGCACCCTCCCAGAAATAGGCAATCGTCGTCCTCTGAACGCGATCGAGCAGTTCTTCGAGCGGGGTTGAGCGGGATGGCGGCGTATTGGTCATATGCTGTGAAATCTCGGCGCTTGCGACGCATCGTGCCATGGCGGCGATACGATTTTGCCGTTACCAGCCGTTGGGAATCGAAGCTCTCTCGCTTTCGACGAGATTGGATGACCCAATCACCCAATCCGAACAAGGGGTTGTCGGTTCGTATCTCATCAAGGCGAAAAATTATTTTTCGGTGGCCAATTCGCTGAAATTCTTGATGCTGACTGAGGTATCGGGGAACTTTGCTGTGATCTCCAGCGTGCCGCCAAGAGCTTCGATGTAGCGTCGCAGGTTGCTGACATAAATATCGGCACGCTGCTCCAGCTTTGCGACAGCCGGCTGCTTCACGTGGAGTGCGCGCGCTACATCCTGCTGGGTCTTTTCACGCGCTTGACGCAGCTCATGCAACGCCATTTCCTCGAGAATTGCCTTGGTTGCTTCATCATTGCGGGCGCGACGTTCAGGCGCCATACTCTTGCGCAGGTCGTTAAAGGAGCGATGTCCAGTCATATCAACCCTTCCTTCCCGATCTCGATCAGGTAATTGTCATATAGGCGATCAGCGACCGGAATCATGATTTCGTAAAAGCGGTCGTCGCCGGTTTTATTTCCACCGACCAGCAAAATAGCGGTGCGACGCGGATCGAAAGCGTAGAATACCCGGTAGGGTTCACCACCGCTCTGAATCCGCAATTCCCGCATATGTTCGTGCCTGGAGCCTTCGATGCCGGATGAGTATGGGAAGGGGAGTTGGGGTCCTTTGGCTTCGAGAAGCCCGACCACCCTTACAATATCGTCCTGAATGGCTTCGACCAACGTCGCGTACCACTCACCAAACTCATCGGTATATTCAACGCTCCAACTCATCGATGCTCCAAATGTATTCCATCTGTGGAATATTTCAAGCGATATTCCACAGATGGAATAACTCGATCGCTTTCGACTGGCAAGTGACGACGATACTAAGTTGCAAGTGTCTGCGATCTCAATCGATTCCAGCGAGTTTGTCATCTGTACCTGCTTAGGAGCGAGATGGATTCTCGATGCGGCCTCCGCAAGTCGGCCGATTACTAGGCAAAAAATAGGGCCACCGGAAAACCGAGGCCCTTGAAGTGTGAAGGTTAAAACCTCCAGGGGGGAACAGCTGATGCGATGGCACTGGGAGGAGGCCGTCGCGTGCATCAGCTATGGGCTTTATGCCTAGAATATATGCGATGCGCAAACAAAAATTGTGCAATGCACCTATGCGCGAAACGACGAGATAATCGACGCCGCGGAATTCGGGGTTCCACGTCGCATATGAGCCGTCTCCACCATTCGTAAGCATTGACCCCAAACTGATGCCGGGGTGGAAAGAACCAAGCACCAAGGTATCGGGGGCAGCGATGAGGTCTGC
The DNA here is from genome assembly GCF_000016285.1 of Allorhizobium ampelinum S4. Classification (NCBI taxonomy): domain Bacteria; kingdom Pseudomonadati; phylum Pseudomonadota; class Alphaproteobacteria; order Hyphomicrobiales; family Rhizobiaceae; genus Gillisella; species Gillisella ampelina. The sequence continues at coordinate 52,607 of NC_011982.1, forward strand.
ATTAGCATGATCATTGTCGGTCGGAGGCGGGCCCATAGGAGACAGCCCATTCCCGCTCTTGATGGATGGCTTCCTGGTCCGGCCCCGGATCTCCGTCGATCAACCCGCTGACGGGGTCCGCTAGCAAGCTGCGGCCGCTCCGGCTCCGCCTTCGCGGTGATCGCGACCGGTTCCGGACACTGACGGGAGCATCGAGCGGGAATGGCCCGCTCCAAAGATGGAGCCCTCAGATGAACACCAATCTTTCCCTTGCGCAGAACCACGCCTTCCAGCTTTCCCGCACCCTGATGGTTCCGGTCACACTCTTCCGGACGGGCGACGAGTTCGGCGTTCTGCCGAGCGACGAACTCGATGACGAAGACGATCTGGAGATCGTCCATGAATATGTTCCGGGTGGGTCTCATTGAGACCCTTCCTTTTCACAGGTGCCGCTTGCGAGCGGCAGGCGGCAAGGGAAGCTTCGCCACGGCTGGCCTCTCGGCATCGGCACAAACCTGCAGATCTGCAGGTTGCCAGCCGCGCCCTTGCCTCCTTTGCTCTTCGCGGACAGTCGAGAACGGTCCCGCAAACCGCGGGGAGATAAAAATCACGAAGAAAGGCGGACGCAGGAGCGCCGGCAAAGGAATGGAGAAAAGAAAACTGGAAGATCTGCGGGACCGTGTCCCGTGCGCCGTTGTGCTGGAGCAGGCCGGTTTTGCAGTCGATGTGAAGGAAAGCACCCGACGGGCAGTTAAATATCGGCGCGGCGCGGAGATCATTATTGTCATCCACCAAGGGAGGGGTTGGTTCGACCCGCTCTCGGACGCCAAGGGCGATGTCTTCAACCTCGCCGCACACCTCGATGGACTTTCCTTCGTCGAAAGCCTGAACCAGGTCGCCGCATTGGTCGGCTTCGTTGCGAACGAACCGGTCTGGAGCCGAACTGTTCGAGATCCCGCGCCGTCTGATACCATTCCGGAGCGCTGGGCGAAGCGCCGCAAACCGTGGCGAGGGTCGATGACTTGGCGCTATCTGCAGGTTGAACGCCGCCTATCGGAGACCATCATCCGCGCCGCTATACGTGACGATGTGTTGCGAGAGGGTCCACAAGGCAGCATGTGGGCCGCGCATGTCAATGAACATGGTGCCATTTCCGGCTGGGAAGAACGCGGCCCCGACTGGCGCGGCTTCTCGACCGGCGGTTCGAAAGTGCTCTTCCGGCTCGGAGCTATCGATGCGCTCCGTCTCTGCGTCACCGAAGCCGCGATCGATGCCATGAGCCTTGCCGCCTTCGAAGGGTTGCGGGAGGGCAGTCTTTATCTCAGCACTGGAGGAGGGTGGTCACCGAGCACCGATGCTGCGGTGCGCAAGCTTGCCGCGCGTGCCGGCATCCAACTTGTCGCTGCCACGGATGCCAACATCCAAGGTGAGACCTTCGCCAGCCGATTGCGTGACATCGCCGATGAGGCTGGTTGCGACTGGCTGCGCCTCACGCCTCCGGACGAAGACTGGAACGACGCACTGTGCGCGCGAGAAAAGGAAAAGCAGGAAAAGCAGAACGAGGGGAGACGAGGCCTGCCGCATGCCCGCCGGCCGCGTCAAGGGTGAAGCTTCGCCCGGCTGTGCCGGCCCTTGACCCGCCCGGACGGAGAGGCGGCCTGAAGGGAGGGGTCAGGAAGGGCTGAAGAGACGATGGCGACCATGAGGATCCGCCGCGCTCCAGTTCGGACGAGGCTGAAGGAGCCCGATCATGACCCTCTCCACCATCCGCAAAGTTTTTGAAGGTGTTGCCGATATCAGGCAGATGTTCCGCATGTTCGACCGCCACGCGCAGCGCCCGAACCGATGGGAGGGCGACGACAGTGCGCTCTACAGCGGTGAATGGTTCGAGATTGGCGAGACATGCCACGATTACATGCTCGAGATCCTCCCGCCGCTGTGGATGCGGGGGGAGATGTTCGCCATGCGCGAGTTCCTGACCGGCTCGATCACCAGCATCTTTTTCACGCTCTTGATCGACGGGCACATCCGCTATTTCCATGGTTACTGTGATCTGGCTGACAAGGGCTCTCCCGAACGCATGCGCAACGCGATCATCGAGCGCGAATCCCGGCCCGTTCGGGCGATGACGCGTGAAGAGCGTCTCGAGCATATCTGGTCGAGCACGGCGGATGACTATCGCGGCTATGCCGGCGAACGTTGGCCGTCAAGCGATCATGGCAAGCGTACGGTCCTGATCTACGGCGGAAAGGAGGGCACATTCCTGAAGCGGCTCGACCAGCTCACCGATACCGAGATATCCGCGAAACTGCCGGTGCATCTGCGATATCTGCCCGACGCGATCGCGGCGTGACGGGGGCGTGACATGTTCACTTTTCCTGCCACCGACGTTCGGGCTGTGTCGGTCCGTGGTCAGCGACGCATCTGCGGATTACCACGGACGACACGTCCCTTTTCATCAGCCTGATCCACCCCTGACCACGGCTTTCACATCCAATCTTCCAACACCCCCGCGACCATCTCCGTGCCGTTCTGCCGGCCGGGGACGACGGCGCTTGCTCGTTTTCCAAGGAGCCTTTTCATGAGCAACAATCCCTTCACACTCGATATGTTCGGCAATACCGCTCTCTCGCCGGGACTTGGTCTCGGCGTCACGGCCTTCGGCAGCTTTTCAGCCCCTGCCAACGATGATGAACCAGAGCCGACGCCGCCCGCGCCCGCCGCAGCCTTGTCCGTCAGCGCGACCAAACAGCCGCCGCGCAGACAGGGGCATCGCGCCAACTTCTATCTCGACAGCGAAGACCGCGGCCTTGCGGCAAGCTGGAAGGAGCGGGCACGGATGAATGTCGCCGCCATCGTTACCGCCAACGAGATCGAAAATCACAACATACCCGTCACCCGCGAGCATCAGAGGAAGCTGATCCGCTTCACGGGTTTCGGGGCATCGGAGCTTGCCAACGGCATGTTCCGCAGGCCGGGTGAGATGGAGTTTCGCAAGGGTTGGGATGATCTCGGCACATCGCTGGAAACGGCGGTCGCCGAATCCGACTATGCTTCACTCGCCCGTTGCACCCAATATGCCCACTTCACACCGGAGTTTATCATCCGGGCAATCTGGTCTGGCCTGCAACGGCTCGGCTGGCGTGGTGGACGCATTCTGGAGCCAGGTATTGGTACGGGGCTGTTTCCGGCACTGATGCCCGAAGCCTATCGCGACAACAGCTTTGTCACCGGGATCGAGCTCGACCCGGTCACCGCCCGTATCGCCCGGCTGCTTCAGCCGAGGGCGCGGATCATCAACGCGGACTTTGCCCGCACCGATCTGGCGCCGATCTATGACCTGGCCATTGGCAATCCGCCCTTTTCCGATCGCAGCGTCCGTTCTGACCGATCCTATCGCAAGCTCGGCCTTCGCCTCCATGACTACTTCATTGCACGGTCAATCGATCTGTTGAGGCCCGGTGCGCTGGCCGCCTTCGTGACCAGCTCCGGCACGATGGACAAGGCGGATGCCACAGCGCGCGAGCATATTGCGAGGTCTGCGGACCTGAGCGCCGCCATTCGATTGCCGGAGGGCAGCTTCCGTCGCGACGCCGGCACGGATGTCGTCGTCGACATCCTGTTCTTCCGCAAGCGCAAGGTCGGCCAAGCCGAGGGCGACCAGGACTGGCTCGATCTGGAAGAAGTTCGTCCCGCGACAGAGGACGAAGGCGCTATTCGCGTCAACCGCTGGTTTGCTCGGCACCCGGGTCTGGTGCTGGGCGAACATGCGCTGACCTCGGGTCCGTTCGGTGAGACCTACACCTGCCTGCCAAGCACCGGGGAGGATCTGGAAGTGGTGCTTCAAGAGGCCATCGCCCTTCTTCCCGAAGGAATTTACGACGGTGGGCCGACGCCTGTGGACATCGACTTGGAGGAGGAACTCGGTGATATCGTTGATCTAATACCAGCCTGCGTTGAGGCTGACTCAGGTTGTGGATTCCCAAAGCGATGAAAGTGTGAATCAATGGCGTCCTGCATCGAAAGGACGTGGCGATGGGACAAGCGATCGGCTTGCGGGAAGATTTTGACGGAGCGTCGCTCCGGCGACTGGCGCGATTATCAAAGAGCGCGCCGCAGGCCCGGCGACTGCTGGCCCTGGCGCAGATCTACGAGGGGAGCAGCAGGAGCGAGGCCGCAAGGATTGGCGGGGTGACCCTTCAGATCGTGCGGGACTGGGTGATCCGGTTCAATGCCCGTGGCCCCGACGGTCTTCTGGACGGCAAGGCGCCGGGCAAGCCGTCGATCCTCAACGATGCCCAGCGTCGTGCGCTGGTCGAGGCGGTCGAGCGCGGGCCGATCCCGGCGATCCATGGTGTCGTGCGTTGGCGGTTGATCGACCTTGTGTATTTGCTGCACGAGGAGTTCGCGGTGTCGCTCGACGAAACCACCGTGAGCCGCGAGTTGAAAAAGCTGGGCTATGTGAAGCTGACCGCGCGACCACGTCATCATGCGCAGAACGAGCTGGCCATGGAGACATTCAAAAAGGGGGCTTTGCTGCCGAAGTGGCAAAGGTCCGGACAAGCCTCCCGAAGGGCACGTCCATAGAAGTCTGGTTCCAAGACGAGGCCCGCGTCGGTCAGAAGAACACCATCACACGGCGCTGGGCCAGACGCGGAACACGACCCTCGGCGCCCAAGGACCAGCGCACGAAATCGGCCTACATCTTCGGAGCCATCTGCCCCGAACAGGGCAAGGGTGCCGGGCTGATCCTGCCCTTTTGCAACACAGAAACGATGTCGCTACATCTCGCTGAGATCGCGCTCGCCGTAGCGCCGGGCGCGCACGCCGTGGTGTTGATGGACCAGGCCGGATGGCACATGACCGACAAGCTCGAGGTCCCCGACAACATCAGCATCATCGCGCTACCCGCCAAGTGTCCCGAGCTGAACCCGGTCGAGAACGTTTGGCAATTCATGCGCGATAACTGGCTTTCCAATCGCGTTTTTACCTCCCACGACAATATTCTCGACCACTGCTGCGAGGCTTGGAACAAGCTGGTCGATCAGCCTTGGCGCATCATGACCATCGGCCGCCGAAAATGGGCTCGTCAGTTCTGATCAATGCAGGTTGGTATTAGGCCTGGTAACGGCACGATCCGCGAAGGCAGCTTCTTCATCGACAACGGTCGAGGCCTGATGCAGATGCTGGACGGGTCAGCCGTGCCGGTCATCGTGCGCAAAGGACGCTCGGGCGACGGGATTTCCGAGAAACATGTCCGGATCATCAGCAAGCTGATTCCCATCCGCGACGCGGTCCGTGAGGTGCTGAAGGCACAGGAGACTGATCGGCCCTGGCGCGACCTTCAGGTCCGGCTGCGTATCGCCTGGTCGAGCTTCGTGCGCGACTTCGGGCCGATCAACCACACCACTGTCTCGATCCAGGAGGATGCCGAGACCGGTGAGGCCAAGGAGACCCACCGCCAGCCGAACCTTGCACCCTTCCGCGACGATCCGGATTGCTGGCTGGTCGCCTCGATCGAGAATTACGATCTGGAGACGGACACGGCGAAGCCAGGTCCGATCTTCGCCACCCGTGTGATCGCTCCGCCGATCTCGCCTGTCATCACCAGTGCGGCTGATGCGCTGGCGGTCGTACTCAACGAACGCGGCCATGTCGATCTCGATCATATCGCCGAGTTGTTGCACCGCGACGTTTCCACCGTTATCGCCGATCTCGGCGGCGAGGTTTTTCGCGATCCCGCCGACGGATCCTGGCAAACGGCCGACGCCTATCTTTCCGGCTCGGTTCGCACCAAGCTCACCGCCGCGCAGGCTGCAGAGGAGCTTGATCCGGCGTACGAGCGCAATGTCCGCGCCCTGAAGCAAGTTCAGCCGGCCGATCTGCGACCGTCCGACATCACTGCCAGGCTTGGGGCACCATGGATCCCGGCCGCCGATATCGTCGCCTTCGTCAAGGAGAGGATGGATGCCGATATTCGCATCCATCATCTGCCGGAGCTAGGGTCCTGGACCGTGGAGGCGCGGCAGTTGGGCTATAGTGCTGCCGGTACATCGGAATGGGGCACAAGCCGCCGTGATGCCGGTGAACTGCTTACTGACGCGCTCAACAGCCGGGTCCCACAAATTTTCGATGTCTTCAAGGATGCCGATGGCGAGCGCCGGGTTCTCAATGTCGTCGACACCGAGGCAGCGCGTGATAAGCTGCAGAAGATCAAGCAGTCCTTCCAGGACTGGGTCTGGACCGATCCCGATCGCACCGACCGGTTGGCGCGGGTCTACAACGACCGCTTCAACAACATCGCGCCACGTAAATTCGACGGCTCCCATCTGAAACTCCCCGGTGCCTCTGGCGCCTTCGTTCTTTATGGGCACCAGAAACGCGGCATCTGGCGGATCATTGCCGATGGCTCGACCTATCTCGCGCATGCCGTCGGGACCGGCAAGACGATGACCATGGCAGCCGCGATCATGGAGCAACGCCGGCTGGGCCTGATCGCCAAGGCGATGCTGGTCGTCCCCGGCCATTGCCTCGCACAGGCCGCCCGTGAGTTTCTGGCGCTTTATCCGAACGCCAATATCCTGGTGGCCGATGAAATGAATTTCACCAAAGACAAGCGTGCCAGGTTCCTGTCGCGCGCCGCGACGGCCACTTGGGATGCGATCATCATCACCCATTCGGCGTTTCGCTTCATCACTGTGCCCGCGGCTTTCGAGCAGGAGATGATCCAGGACGAACTGCAGCTCTACGAGGATCTGCTCACCAAGGTCGACAGCGAGGACCGCGTCTCGCGCAAGCGCCTCGAGCGACTGAAGGAAGGTCTGCAGGAGCGGCTTCAAGGTTTGGCGACCCGTAAGGATGATCTTTTGACGATCTCGGAGATCGGCGTCGACCAGATCGTCGTCGACGAGGCGCAGGAATTCCGCAAGCTGTCCTTTGCCACCAATATGTCAACGCTGAAGGGAATTGACCCGAATGGCTCGCAGCGCGCCTGGGATTTCTACGTGAAGTCTCGCTACATCGAAACGAAGAACCCCGGCCGCGCTCTGGTGCTCGCTTCAGGCACGCCGATCACCAATACGCTCGGCGAAATGTTCTCGATCCAGCGGCTGCTCGGCCGTGAAGCGCTTGCCGAGCGCGGCCTGCACGAATTCGACGCCTGGGCGAGCACATTCGGCGACACCACCACGGCGCTCGAAATCCAGCCGTCCGGCAAATACAAGCCGGTCAGCCGCTTCGCCAGCTTCGTCAATGTCCCTGAACTGATTGCAATGTTCCGCAGCTTTGCAGATGTCGTGTTGCCGGACGATCTCCGCCAGTACGTAAAGGTGCCGGCAATCTCGACGGGCCGGCGTCAAATTCTGACCGCGAAGCCAACGCAGTCCTTCAGAAATTATCAGACCATTCTCGACGCCCGTATCAAGGCCATTGAGCAGCGCGAGGGGCCGACCAAACCCGGCGATGACATCCTGCTCTCGGTCATCACCGATGGCCGCCACGCGGCGATCGATCTGCGTCTGGTCGACCCGGACAATGACAACGAGCCCGATAATAAGCTCAATCTCCTCGTCGAGAATTCTTACCGCATCTGGGCGGAAACCGCAGAACGGGAGTATGTTCGTTCTGACGGGAAGCCCTTCGAACTCACGGGCGCGGCACAGATGATCTTCTCGGACCTCGGCACCATCAATGTCGAGAAAACCCGAGGCTTCTCGGCCTATCGCTGGATCAGGGATGAACTGATCCGCATGGGGGTGCCGCCTTCTGAAATCGCGGTCATGCAGGATTACAAGAACCGAGGCAAAGCAGCGCCTTTTTGGCGACGTGTGGGCCGGCAAGGTCCGCTTTCTGATCGGTTCGTCGGAGACCATGGGCACCGGCGTCAACGCCCAGCTTCGCTTGAAGGCGCTTCATCATCTCGACGTGCCGTGGCTGCCGTCGCAGATCGAGCAGCGCGAGGGTCGCATCGTGCGGCAAGGCAACCAGCACGACGAGGTCGATATCTTTGCCTATGCCACGCAGGCTCGCTCGACGCTAGCATGTGGCAGAACAACGAGCGCAAGGCACGGTTCATCGCAGCAGCGCTTTCTGGTGACACGTCGATCCGGCGTCTTGAAGACATGGGCGAGGGGCAGGCAAATCAGTTTGCCATGGCTAAGGCGATCGCCAGTGGCGATGAACGTTTGATGCAAAAGGCTGGTCTCGAAGCTGATATCGCCCGCCTCGAGAGGTTGCGTGCCGCCCATGAGGACGATCTGTTCGCTGTCCGCAGGCAGGTCCGCGATGCCGAGCGCGAGATCGAAACCGCGACCCGGCGCATCGTCGAGATCGGCCAGGATATCGAGCGCCTGGTTCCGACGTCGGGCGAAGCATTCACCATGGCTGTGACAGGCAAGCCCTATACCGAACGTAAGGATGCTGGCCGGGCGCTGATGAAGGAGATCCTCACCCTCGTTCAACTACAGCAAGAGAGTAAGGTCCACATCGCCACCGTTGGAAGCTTTGATCTTGTCTACGATGGCGAAAAATTCGGCCGTAGTGACAATTACCGCTACCAGACGTTGCTGCAGCGCACTGGCGCAGACCGTCACGCCTCTGGGTGCCATCTCGCGCCTCGAGCATGCTCTCGACGGGTTCGACCAGGAGCGGGAGCGCTACCGCCAGCGGTTGGAGGAATACCGACGTCGCCTGGCATCCTATCAGTCGCGGAAGGATGGCACCTTCGCCTTTGCCGATGAACTGGTTGAGAAGCACCAGGCTTTGCGCGAGGTGGAGCGATCCTTGTCGGCTGATGTTGATGGGGTTTTGTAGACTAGAAATGGTAGATAGCCTGATAAGCACGCTGCCAAGACGCATGAGTATCGCAAAATTCCTGTTTATACATGTTGCAAAAATCAGCCGTAAAACTGAAACTTTAATCGGGATTTTTGCGACAAAGCCACCGTTCGGGTTCCGACCCCCATTTCGGTCCTTTCGAGCCGAAGGCGGACATGAGATCGAATCCGCAAGCACGCGATGCCGAAGGATCGCAAGCAACGCGTCAGGAATGACCGCACCATATCCCACCGTCCGGCTAGTCCGAATCGCGGGACGCGGTCGCCTCGCTTAGTGGTTTGCCGAAGGCGCAATAACGGGTTGGGTAGAACGGGTTCGCGTCGCACAGCCCGCGCAGCAGGCCGACGCTCAGTTCGCGTTCCGTGAGTAGTGCCGCATAGCCCTGGGTGTAATGCGCCACGGAAAGCATGTCGGACGACGTGAACGGGTCGATCATGTTGCATCGGCTGCTGGCCGGCGTTGTGTAGTATGGATTGTCCTTCGAGGGTTTCCCTTGGTCGTCGGTGAGAGGCTCTACAGCGGTTGGGTTCCAGCACAGCTTGGCTGACGCAATGGCACTCGGCTCCAGATCTGGGTCCGAATACACCCTTGGAAGCTCGATCGCCCACATGCCGAGGGTACTCGTCGGCAGCCCGGCCGCCGCGTCCTCGAACAGCACGTCGTGACCGATGATCTCGCGCATCCTGTCGCTGAAGGGGGATCGGATCGCTTGGCGCCATTCATTGATCGTGGCGCCGCGTGCCTTCAACCGCTTCAGGACCAGTGCGCGAACGACGTTCTTGGCGAAAGTCGGGCTCGCCTCCATCAGGCAAAGCGTGTTCCATTCCTCGCTGCCGGCCACGCAGTTCGGGCCGGGCAGCGCCCGGTTCGGCGGCGGCGCTGCGAGCATCTGGTTTATCGCCGCCGGCGTCTTCATGAGACGAGCCTGCGCGTAGGCCGGAATGATCTTCTTGTCCAAGATGTCGGAGGCCTTGTCGATCACGGGGACCCCCGCGAGCAGGTTGGCCTGTGCGATGTTCAGGTCGAGCACGTCGGTCGCGTTCGCTAAGGCCAACACATGTCTCGTGCGGCGAGAGGCGGAGCGTCGCGACACACTCGCGACCTCGTCCTCGCTCATGACGCGCGCAGCCGCCCCGGTCGTCCGCTCTATCAGTATGCCGTTCCAAGGTGCGACGGCGCGCGTGAACCCGGAAAGGAGGACGGCGGTCGTGGGACTCAACAGCGCTCCCTGCCCGGGGTTGTACTGGCTCCGGTCGATCCTTGAGTCGGGCCATGAGGACGGTGGAGCCCCTTCGCACGATGCCGCTTCAGGATCGTGGTACGAAAGCGCTTGGCACAGCGTCGCTACCGGACGGAAAAGCTTGCGCGCCACAACTTCCGCGTTGTCGCCGTCTGCCATGAGGCGAATGTAATCGACTGTGGGCTGAAGCACCCGTTGCTCAATGCGGCGCACCGCCTCCCGCCGTTTCCCGCCGTGGGCTCCCGTGTCAGCCTCCTCGACAGAGTCCGCACGGAGCATGCCGGAGAAGTCGCGCTCAGAAATCACCCGCTGCCGAGCAATAAGTCCATTCATGCAGCGGGCGTAGTCGAGGGCCCGGTTGTCGGTCTCGAAGAACAAGGAGAAGCCTAGAAGACCGCGCGCGAGAAGCGCTTGGTTCTCCGCAAGGCGGAACTCCTCAACCAGCCGCTCGCAAACGCGGACATCCTCGTAGAGAAGTTCGCGTGTATCTTGCAGGATGTAGGCAACGTCTAGCTCAAGTTCGGCGAACCGACGGTTCACGGTGTCCTCGAGAGACTCGAGCTTCTCGGCGATGCGCCGAAGGGCTTCCATCTGCTGCCGGTGGTTGCGCTCGATTTGTTGGCTCAGCCTCTGTATCTCGCGAAACACATTTCTCAGCGCCGCCTGTGTGGGATCCTCCTGCTTCCCGCCGAAGAGGGACTTGACGGAACCTAGGAAGGCGGCGCCGCTCGAGAAGATCGAAAATGGCTCGCCCAACGTGATGGCGGCGGCCAGCCCTCCGCCGGCCGAAAGCACATTCCCGATCCCGTTCGTCGCGCGCGTGAACTCTGGATCAACACCAAGGACGTCCAGCGCGGTCGACATGTCCCGGAAAACGCCCGCTGCCTTGTTGAAGTCCGCCTGCAGCTCCTGCGCCGAAGCCGCAGTCTCGAGAGCTTGTACGACAGGGGCGTCGAGCGTAAAGGCACCAGCCTGCGAAAGCGCCAGAATCTGCCGCGGCGGTAGTTTGGACGTCGCGATCGTGCTGACGATCAGTGTCTGGCGATCTAATTTGCCCTCGATCGACCCTAAAACCTGTCCCTGGGCATCGAGACGGCCGAGGGTCTTGAGCTGGAGCGATTTGACCTCCCTGTATCCCTTGTCGAGTTCCGTGAGCTGCCGACCCGTCTTCTCGCTCGAGAGAAGCAAGGACTTGTTGTCCTTCAGCACGACCCCGAGCTGATCGAGCGTGATCTGAGCCTTGAAGTCCGCCATCAGCGCGGAGTCGCCCACCTGCTCGATAAACCTCGGATCGCGCAGCATTCGGGCGAAATTTTCCTCGCCAAAGCTGCGCAGCCTTTCTTGGTCGATCGTTCCATTCGGACGAATGATCCGCCCGTATTCCTTATGAAGATAGTTGGTCACCGCGGCCGCGGCGAGCTGACCGCCTTGCCGGATTAGCTTGTCGCCGTAGTCCTCAACATACCCCCCTACAACGGCTCCCCCAATAGTCGCGGCACCACCGATCGCAGGGCCGAACCCGCCCCCGAAGGCTCCTCCCCCGGCACCGACTGCTCGGCCGATCCCCTTCACCCCGTAGCCGAGGTAGATCGTGCTGTTCTGCGACTCCTGTGCGTTCGACACCGCGGCCAAGGTGTCCTGCTGGTAGAACCAATAACCGAGTTCGGCCCGGTCCCGGGACGATATGAGCGTTTCGCCTATCGCATCGACCCCGCGTGCGTCGCTAATTCCGAACGGCGATGCGAGCCGCTTGCGGATCTCGTCCTCCGCGCCGGCTTGGTGGACGGCGCACGATAGCAGGGCCGCGGTGCAGAAGGTCTGGACGATCGACCTCATTTGAGCGAGCCCGTCCCACCGGGTGCCGCCACCGGCCCTTGCTCGTCTTCGCCGGATGTCGAGTTCGCATCGTCCGGCACCTTCGGCGGTTGGGAGAGATCCTCCACCATCGCCATGACTCTTCCGAAGCGCGCGAGGTCAGGTATGGGCATGATCGTGAGCTGACCGGGCGCACCTTTTCCACCAACCGCTGTCCAATATGCCGCCGATCCGCCGCCGCCTGAGCAGGGGTTTTTCCCGGACGCCTCCGCCACCGATGTCCCCCCCTTGCCGCCTGGCCCGAACGGACTGGCCTCGCCGTCCGCGGAAACGCTCGATCCTTGCTGACCTCCCCCTAACGTGATCGCCGCCGCGCCCGCGCCCGCGCCCGTCATTGTCGTTGGCATGCCGTTCGCAGCGCTGCCACCGCCATCGCCGATCGTTATGTCGTAGCGGTCTGCCTTGACGGGAACGATGATGGTGTACAGCCGTGCCGCGCCGCCACCCTTCCCCGGCACCCTATTCGTGTTGCTGCCCGATCCGGTGACAGTAGTGGTCCCGCCGCCGCCGCCGCCGCCGCAACCGCTGAGGAGCACGAACTGCACTTCCGGAGGACGGATCCAAGGTACGGTGGGGTTGGCGGCATCGAAGTTGAGGATCTGTACCGCTAGGTTCGCGGGCGGAACAGTCGGAGTCTCCTCCGCCCATCCGAAACACGGTGCCAGACATGCAAGGGTCAAAGTGAACATTTGCAGTTTGTTTGCCATTCCGAAGGCCTCCCGCAAAAGTAGATCGAACGCCCGTTGCTTATGATTGTCAATATGTACAGATGGATATGGAACAGAATCATCCGAAGATGCAATGTTGAGAAAGACGATGCATTCCACTTAATGACTTACCCATGTAGGAACCGGACCGAAGCTTTCCATCCGTGTTGGCTACTAGCTAGGTTGTTCCATATGGCCACTGATCGGCGCAAAGCAGTCGAGCTGTCGCAAATCTCCTAAGTTTTGCTTCATCGGTGGCCGCGTTGAAAACACAAGTGAATTTTTGTCGCAAATATCAGTCGCAAAAGTCAGAGTTTCGCGACAAACATTTGCGACAGTCTAAGCTTTCGTCGTGCCGTTGAAAAAACCTTCGAGCTCCGCGAAGCCCATAGCGTCCTCCGAAAACCGGAAAGTGCCCGCCGATTTCATCTCTCGGGCCGCGTTTGCGAAAGCGCCGAATGCGAGCCTCGCGAGCGCCGACCCAACACTGATACGTTTGACACCAGCCTCCGACAGTTCTGCGATGCCGAACGTTGCTCCTGGCATCCCCATAACGATGTTGACGGGCTTCGTCACAGCCTCGCAAACAGTGCGGATCGTGTCGAGGTCGTGGAGACCAGGTGCATAGAGTACGTCAGCACCGGCTTTCTCGAAAGCTTGCAACCGCTTGATTGTGTCATCGAGATCGGGGCGGCCCCACAGGAAATTCTCGCACCGAGCCGTCAAAACAAAATCACTTGGCAAGGCGCGGCGGGCTTCAGCTGCCGCCGCGATGCGTTCGACGGCCAACGTGAAGTCGTAAACTGGATTATCACGCTGACCGGTGTGATCCTCAAGAGAACAACCCGCAAGTCCGATGCTGGCGGCGGTGACGATCGTCTCTGCAGCACTCTCGGGACTGTCCCCAAAACCTTTCTCAAGGTCGGCAGAAACTGGCAGAGACGTAGCTGCCACGATTGCCCGACAATTGTCCAGAGTATCATCTCTCGACACAATGCCCTCCGGCACGCCGAGAGAAAAAGCCATCCCGGCGCTGGTGGTCGCGAGCGCCGGAAAGCCCAATGCTGCGAGAATCCGAGCTGTACCAATGTCCCAAGGGTTGGGAATGATAAACGTCCCTGATCCTTCATGCAGCTGTCGAAACGTTCTGCCCTTGTCTTCCATGTGGCTCTCCGATTTCACCGTCACCAAGGTGACATAGGATTAGGAACAAATAAAGAACATAGGCGCAAGTATCAGGAAAACCGGAGAAAAAAGAAAAAGCCTCTCACAGATCGGCCTTCCCGCCGCCGCTTGCGCTCAATCGCCCCCTCCTCAACCCTATCCGTCGTTCTCGCAAGGCTGCGCCCCGCTCGCCCTGACGGCCAGGGTCGCTCGGGCGCTGTTGCGCCGGTCCGTCCGCCCTGCGGTCCGGGAAATGTCTTCGGAAAGAACTGAAGGCAGGAAGGGGTGGCGACCGCCGCTCCAAAACCCCGGAAGGAGCAAATCCCATGCAGATCCTCAAACTCGATCCCCGTGCGCTCAAGGGCAATCCTGACGATGCGCGCAGGTCCAAATCTTCTCCGCAGGCCGACGCTCTGCTGCTGGCGACGGTGAAGGCGGTCGGCATTATCCAGCCGCCGGTTGTTTCACCCGAAACCGATGGCGGCAATGGCTACATCATTCAGGCTGGCCACCGTCGCGTCGCCCAAGCAATCGCCGCCGGTCTCGAAGAAATCGAGGTTATCGTCCGCGAGGCCGCGAATGATAACGGCGCGATGCGCTCGATGATCGAGAATATTGCCAGAGAACCGCTTAACGCCATCGACCAGTGGCGCGGTATCGAACGTCTTGTGGCACTCGGCTGGACCGAGGAAGCGATCGGTATCGCGCTCGCCCTGCCGGTCCGCCAGATCAGGAAGCTCAGACTTCTGGCCAACGTCTTGCCGGCAATGCTCGATCATATGGCGCTCGGTGATATGCCGAATGAGCAGCAGCTCCGCACCATTGCGGCGGCGTCACTCGACGAGCAGAAGGAAGTATGGAAGGCGAACAAGCCGAAGAAGACCGAACGCGCCGAGTGGCACACGATCTCCCGTGTGCTTTCAAAGACCGCATGTTCGCCAGGGATGCCAGCTTCGGCGACGATCTTGCGACTGCCTACGGTATCGAATGGATCGAGGATCTGTTCGCACCGGCCGATCAGGACAGCCGCTACACGACCAATGTCGAGGCATTCCTCGGTGCCCAGCAGGAATGGATGACGAGCAACCTTCCCAGGAAGGGGCAATTGTCGATGTCAACAATTGGGGCCAGCCGGAACTTCCGAAGAAGGCGGAGCGTGTCTATGGCAAGCCGTCGAAGTCCGATCGTGTCGCCATGTATCTCGACCGCGATGGCAAGGTGCAGTCCGTCGCGTTCCGCATGCCGGAGGAAAAGAAGGTCAAGGGTAAAGGTGGCACCTCCGCCAGCGATACTTCCGCAGACGCGCTTGATGACTCCGTCATCGAATCGCCGAGGCCGCGTCCCGACGTCACGCAGAAAGGGCAGGACATGATCGGTGATTTCCGCACGGATGCGCTGCACGAGGCGCTCGGCCGTGCTCCAATCGAGGACGACACGCTGATGGCGCTCCTCATTCTCGCCTTCGCAGGTCTCAATGTCCGTGTCGATTCCGGCGCGAGCGACGATGTATTCGGTTCAAAGCGGTTCAAGCGCCATGCGGCACAGCTTATCGGTGAGGACGGCAGACTCGCCTTCGACACCGACACGCTCCGCGTCGCCGCCCGCTCGATGCTGATCGACGTGCTCTCATGCCGACGCGGCATGTCGAACAGCGGTGTGGTCTCGCGCATTGCAGGCAACGCGATAGGCGCAGACGGGTTCTTGCCCAACATGGGATCGGAAGACTTCCTGTTGTGCCTGTCGCGACAGGCGCTGGAAGCGGCAGCGAAGGAGGCCAACGTGCTTCCTCGCCAGAAGGTGCGAGAGACCCGCGCAGCTCTGGTCGATCATTTCAGACAAGAGCGCTTTGTCCACTCAGCTGCGCTCTTTGTGCCAGACCGCCAGGACATCTCTGATCTCATCAAGCAGGGTGAGAACGTCCACGAAGAGGAAAGCAGCGAGGGTGCTGGCAGCGATGGAGCCGTTGGTGAGGCGGCTGAATTAGCCGTTGTCGATGGCGACGATGATCTTCCGGACACCTTTGATGATGCTCCCGAGACCATCGAGCTCGACGAAGATCAGGATGCCTACGGGATCGCGGCAGAGTAGCTGGATCGGGCATTTTCCTTCCGGATGAACGTCCGCCGCCGCTGGTCTCCATCAGCGGCGGTTTGGTTTTTTACACCCTTAGAATTCAGGGAGAATTCGCATGTCTGCACACCTCGCATTTATCGCCCCGATTGGCTCGATCATCAGCTGGTCGGACGGCACGCCGCGTCCGTCTGAGCGCCATCACCGAAAACTATCAGCATGGCAGACCAACAACAGCAGCGGAAGGCTGATCCGCAAGCAGGACGAACATCCTGTCGGAACGACTGTCGTGCCGCCGTGTTTCACAATCCATGAAGCTGATTATGGGGCAGGTGGTGTCATCGCCATCCGGGTCCATCGCACGTTCTCACTGGTCTCCAGCCTGACATTCACGATCATCGAGCGTCCCGCTTTCGGCAGTTTCCGCGTGTTTGATCGTACCGGCGACAATGCGGAGCTCGTACATCTTGCCGCGTCCCGCCAGGCGGCGGAGGAATGGTTGTCCCGGCACGGCTATCCCAATGCCGTGATAGAGGAGGTCACGGCTGACGAGATCGCAGCCGACGCCGTGGAGGGGAGGGCCGTGGCATGAACACCGTCCCCGCCATGACCAACGTCGACAGCACCCCCGGATTTCCGGGGGTTTCTTTTGGGCGATCCATTGAAGGTTTTCCGGTCGCGCGGGTCGGCGACAACGCCTTTGCCATGATGACGGGTCGATCCGAGCGGCATTATCTGGCAACGGGCTGGAAGATCGCCCGACCGTTTGCCGAATGGCGGCGAGAGGATTTCTACGGCCATTCCGGCGAGCTCGCCGACGAGGCGGCGTTTCGTGGCTACGTCCTGGAAAATGCCGAGCACCAGCGCGAGATGCAAGCACTCGGTCGATACGAGATATCCGCCGGCACTCATACGCCGTGGGGAGTGTCGCAGCGGACGTCCATCTATGCCGATGGTGTCGAATGCCACTCGACCGCAAGCCATGGTGGTTTCAAGCTTTCGGCCGGGCGCAACGTACAAGTCCATCCGATACTGCGGTTGGAGGGTGGGTTTTACGAGGAAGATTGCGCCTGGGCGACCGTGGCAATCACATTTCCAGATCTGTTCACCGGATTTGAGCGACGTTGCGCGGAAGCGACGATCAGGGATTGGCAGCCCGATGCCTGGGAGGCAATCTTCGCAAGAGTGCTGGCACCCGGTCAATCCCATATAAAGGACCGTCGCACCTTTGAAACGGAACATGCCAATGACTGGGTGGTGATCTCCGCGCTCCGTTCGGATCATCATCCCGGCATAACGGAAGTCATCGCCACCTGTGGCGGCAAGCGGGATCCCCACCTCGAGGAACGACGCTTTCTGGTGCCATCCGCGCAATACGAGGTGGGACGTTTCGGCTTCGTCATCGATGAGACGCAGCATGCAGCCTACCATGGCCCATCGAGCTTCCTGACCTGGTCCGGGAGGCGCAGGACATGATGCCCTCCATAGACGCCCAAGTGGAATTGCGCCGGATGGAAGATGCATGCCGTCAGACACGCCACCAGCTCGATCTGATCGAGCGCCAGATCATCCGCAAGATGACCGCGTTGATCCCGTCTCTTGGCCAGCGCAAGTTTGGGCATCATCGCGGCATACGACCGGAGCCGGAAGCCTTCGTTTGCCGCTACCGTTCCAATCTTGCCGCAATCACCGCCGAGCGCCAGCCGGAGATCGACGCGCTCTCGAGCAAGCTCGCAAGGCAGGAGGCGGCCATCGCATCATTTCGGGACCGTACCGCTCTCATGCGCGGTTGCGCGTGGGCAGGTCAGCAAGCTGATGACGACCTCAATCCTGATCGAAGCGGCGGGCATGCAGCGGAGTGCGATTTGACGGATTGATGGATAGCTGGTGGGGCCTTGCCTGTTTTCCTTTCAGGGCCTGGTGCCCGGGTTCTATCCCCGGGCCGGCCTGTCCTTCGGTTTTGTGACGGTCTGAACCAGCGCCCGTTCGGTTCAAGGCCGCTATCGCGCCGCGGGGCGGCCGGTCATGCCGCTCTCGAAAAAGCAGGCACGCGGGCTTCGCAGGTCTCTGCAAGACCCGCTTTCCCGCACACCGGCTTTGCTCGATCTGGCCTGCCCGGACCCTGAACCGCCCGGCTTGCGCCGGTTCCTTTCGACCGCACCGAAGGACAGACCGGCCAGGGGGCCGAAACCGCTTCGGGAACACAGAAAAAGGAAACCATCATGGCAAAGCCCGCAACCCAGTCCCGTCAAGCCAATCGCCCCTCCGCCCGTGTCGTGCCGCTGTGCAAGGGAGCCACGATCGAGATGGTCCGCCTCACATGCCCCGATGAAGCCCAGGCGCTAAAGATCGCTGAAAGCTTTGGGACAGCCATTCTCGATAGCGACAGCATTCGCGACCTGCACGAACGCCTGATCATCGAGACTGCCACCGCCCTTTCCGATGGGCTTGGCGAACGGGCAATGCAGATCCACCTGCAACGCATCGTCGGCGCCTATGTCGGATCGGCCCATGGTGCCGGGCAGTTCTACAGCCGCGCTGTCACCGAAGCACGAGACGCCACCGCAAAGGGTGCGGGCGATCACCGGGACGAGGATCTCGATGGACCTGTCGGATACGACAGCGCCGCCCAGCGCAAGCGCGAGTTCGCAGCCGACATGGGCATTCAGGCGCACGCGCTGCGGATGGCCGCCGAAGGAACTGTGGCCGCCTACGAGCAGATCGTCGGCGAAACCTGGAAGCCTTTTGACCGGCCGATTGAACAGCCCGGCCAGACACTCGACCGCAAGGCGGCCGCAGCCCAGATGTCAGCCTTTGAGTAAACCACCGTGGCGGGGCTTTGGCTCCGCCTTCATCACTTCAAGGTCGCCCTCTTTGGGGGCGGCCCTTTGGCGTGTCGATCGTCACCACGAGACCGCTGGAAGGAAAGTTAGAGGAAAATGAATGGGAAGCGACACATCGCGACCCCGTCCCGCTCATTGGTCCTGCAGGAGCCGGCGTCAAAGGCGCAACGGCTGCGCCGTCCTCCACATGCGTTCCGGCCGTTCCGGTGCCCCTGCCGCCTGATCGCTCCTGCCATCGGCCCTCCGTGACGGGGTCGCGATGGACGCGGGCCCCGCAAATGGAGGTTTGGAAAAATGAGCAGGAAATCAGAAGGTACGCGCACTGACGTCTATGCGCGGATCACCGACCGCATCGTCGCCGATCTGGAAAAGGGTGTGCGCCCATGGGTGCAGCCGTGGAATGCCGGAAACCTGTCCGGTTGGGTCAGCCGACCGCTGCGCCACAACGGCCAACGCTACACCGGGCTTAATGTTCTTCTTCTCTGGTCGGAGACTATCGCCAACGGCTTCATGTCCGCAAGCTGGATGACGCTTCGGCAGGCGAACGAACTTGGCGGACATGTGCGCAAGGGCGAAAGCGGCGCAACCGTGGTTTATGCGAGCCGCTTTACGAAGACCGAGAAGGGGGCTGGCGGCGACGCGGTTGAGCGCGACATCCCGTTTCTGAAGGCCTACACGGTCTTTAATTGCGACCAGATCGATGGCCTTCCCGACCACTTCTACCGTCGCCCTGAACCGGTCATCAAGCCGCTCGAGCGCATCGCCCATGCCGACCGCTTTTTCGCCAACACTGGAGCGGTCATCTGCTACGGCGGGGGCCAAGCCTTCTATCAGCCGTCCGCCGATACGATCCAGATGCCAGCTTTCGAGACGTTTCGGGATGCGGAGAGTTATTACGCCGTCCTTGGACATGAGGTCACCCACTGGGTCGGCGCAACCCACCGGCTGAATCGCGATCTCAGCCGCTATCACAAGGATCGCACCGATCGCGCGCGCGAAGAGCTTTGTGCAGACATCGGAGCCAGCTTCCTATGCGCCGATCTTGGCATCGTGCCGGAACTGGAGCCGCGGCCAGATCATGCAAGCTATGTGGCCTCGTGGCTGAAGCTGCTTGAAGGTGACCGCCGTGCAATTTTCCAGGCTGCCGCACATGCGCAGCGGGCTGTCGCCTATCTCCACGCTCTGCAGCCGCAGGCGGACACGGAGCGGGAGGCGGCATGATGCTCTATGCTCCAGATCTCGCCGAGGTGGACACATTCTCCCAAAATCGCCAGCGGCACTTTCGTTTCGCGCTGGCGTCCAGTCGCCCACCATCGTGCTGATGGAGGCGCACGGGGGGATCGACGCGATGGTAGGTGGCGCTCTGCCTGATACTTAGTCTTTCATTCTCGGGAAGCGAAAAGCTTGCTCCCAGCCATGCCGGAGGAGGCAATGCCGTCCATCCCGATCAGCCGGAACGGACGATAGGCACGAGGTGCCGGGCCGGGGCCAGGCTGAAGATGTTCGTTCGACGCTGGAAGGGAGCATCGTCCAGCAAGCACCGGTATCGGCCAAGGTCGGTGGTGATGTGGCCGGGGCGCAACGATGGTATTGTCGGAAATGGCAGGGCAGGACGTGGATGTGACGTGGGATAATCGTCTTGCCAAAGACGATACCGTCCATTTACCCGTTGGAACACTATCGTCGATAACTCTTACGGTATGTCATGTGCCATCCGGTTGGGACTGGCCACACCCACGCAGACCTCAATGGATCTGGTGTGACCGAAGGACGCCTTCGTCTCGATCGCCTTCCCGCAACGGCTTCACCGACCTTCTTCCCCTGCGGCTATGCCGCATTCCTCGCGAAACATATGTGGACACCCCCTCGGTCAAGCCTATCTTCTGATCTTTTTGAACCCGGCTGGCTGCTCGCATATGTCCGGCCTCTCTGATGATCGGCCGAACGGTCGCGGGCCTTGATGAAATCCGCGGATCATGGTCCCAATCAAAAAAGCGCATTCTGCAGATGCAGTCTCGCGAACGGGTTGTCCTGATCCCGGCGGAACCGGTATTCATCACGATCGTCTGGCAGGCCCTCCGAACTCGGTGACGCTGTTGCGTCGGTTTCTATCCGATGGCGTTTGTGTATACCGTCTGCCGCGTCATCACGGCCCATGCGATCCGCGCCATCTTGTTCGCCAGCGCCACGGTCGTCAGGCGCGGGGGCTTCGTCAACAACAATTTCCTGACCCACTCGATGAGCGGCCCGTGCATCTTATACCAACCTGCATTGATCAGAACTGACGAGCCCATTTTCGGCGGCCGATGGTCATGATGCGCCAAGGCTGATCGACCAGCTTGTTCCAAGCCTCGCAGCAGTGGTCGAGAATATTGTCGTGGGAGGTAAAAACGCGATTGGAAAGCCAGTTATCGCGCATGAATTGCCAAACGTTCTCGACCGGGTTCAGCTCGGGACACTTGGCGGGTAGCGCGATGATGCTGATGTTGTCGGGGACCTCGAGCTTGTCGGTCATGTGCCATCCGGCCTGGTCCATCAACACCACGGCGTGCGCGCCCGGCGCTACGGCGAGCGCGATCTCAGCGAGATGTAGCGACATCGTTTCTGTGTTGCAAAAGGGCAGGATCAGCCCGGCACCCTTGCCCTGTTCGGGGCAGATGGCTCCGAAGATGTAGGCCGATTTCGTGCGCTGGTCCTTGGGCGCCGAGGGTCGTGTTCCGCGTCTGGCCCAGCGCCGTGTGATGGTGTTCTTCTGACCGACGCGGGCCTCGTCTTGGAACCAGACTTCTATGGACGTGCCCTTCGGGAGGCTTGTCCGGACCTTTGCCACTTCGGCAGCAAAGCCCCCTTTTTGAATGTCTCCATGGCCAGCTCGTTCTGCGCATGATGACGTGGTCGCGCGGTCAGCTTCACATAGCCCAGCTTTTTCAACTCGCGGCTCACGGTGGTTTCGTCGAGCGACACCGCGAACTCCTCGTGCAGCAAATACACAAGGTCGATCAACCGCCAACGCACGACACCATGGATCGCCGGGATCGGCCCGCGCTCGACCGCCTCGACCAGCGCACGACGCTGGGCATCGTTGAGGATCGACGGCTTGCCCGGCGCCTTGCCGTCCAGAAGACCGTCGGGGCCACGGGCATTGAACCGGATCACCCAGTCCCGCACGATCTGAAGGGTCACCCCGCCAATCCTTGCGGCCTCGCTCCTGCTGCTCCCCTCGTAGATCTGCGCCAGGGCCAGCAGTCGCCGGGCCTGCGGCGCGCTCTTTGATAATCGCGCCAGTCGCCGGAGCGACGCTCCGTCAAAATCTTCCCGCAAGCCGATCGCTTGTCCCATCGCCACGTCCTTTCGATGCAGGACGCCATTGATTCACACTTTCATCGCTTTGGGAATCCACAACCTGAGTCAGCCTCAACGCAGGCTGGTATTATGCCTGACATGCCTGAGGACGGCTGTCGCGCCGACGATCAGCAGCGTTCGCAGATATCGGTTCCCGGCCTTCGTGATCCTGCCGAGGCGCTCTTTTCCTCCGGACGAGTTCGATCGTGGCGTCAGCCCGAGCCATGCGGCAAATTCTCGCCCCGACCTGAAGACTGACGCATCAGGCACCGTCGCCGCCAATGCTGTGGCAGTGATTACGCCGACGCCGGGGATCGTCGCAAGCCTGCGGCCTGCTTCGCTCGTTCGTTGCCATTCGCGTATCTTGGCTTCAAGTGTCCTAACCTCGGCGGTCAGGGAGTCGATTTGCCTGGCCAAGGATACGACAATGTCAGTCACGAGTGGCGGAACGTCCAGCTCGGTCGGCTTGTGTGCGAGCACCCGCTCGACGAGCTCTGCCGTTCTTTCGATCCCGACCGGCGCCACCATGCCGATCTCCGTGAGATGGCCTCGTAAGGCGTTCACCAGCATGGTCCTCTGCCGGATGAGGAGAGCACGCGACTTGTGCACCATCAGGATCGACTGCTGCGACACGGTTTTGATTGGAACGAACCGCATGGTCGGCCGGGTCACAGCCTCGCAGATCGCCTCGGCATCCACCATGTCGTTCTTCCCCCGCTTCACGTACGGCTTCACATAAGCCGGCGCCATCAGCTTGACCTCATGGCCCATGCCTGTCAGTTCGCGCGCCCAGTGATGCGCGGAGCCGCACGCCTCCATGCCGATCAGACTCGGCTCCAGCTTGGCAAAGAATGCAAGAAGGTGCGCGCGCCGGAGTTTCTGAGCGATCACGACACGATTGCTGTCATCAATGCCGTGAACCTGGAAGACATTCTTTGCGAGGTCGATTCCGATTGTCAGCCTGGACATCCCGTTTCCTTTCCAACGTTTGATTGGTCCCTGCCGATATTCTCGGCGGTAGTGGTGGGGGTGTCCACATCATCAAGAAAGCCTCTCCCTGGCCGTCCTCCACTGCGTTTCGGCCTTTCAGGTGCAGGCCGATCGTCCCCGGTCCTATCGACTGCCATCGAGATCCTATGAGTCGCGGCGGCAACCTGTTTTGATCTTCTGGACATCAGTGCCGTTGCAGAAAGGAGCAGGATATGTCGCAGTTCGATATGCAAAATGGGGCGGATGCGATTTTCGTCTCGATAGAATTGAGCAAGAAAACGTGGCTGGTGACCTCTATTTCGCCGGGCACCGGCGAGAAGATGTCACGTCACAACGTTGACGGTGGAGATATTACCGCTCTTCGCGATCGGTTCATTCACTTGAAGTCGAAGGCCCGCGAACGCACTGGCAGAGAATGCCTGTTGGTCATTATCCACGAAGCAGGTTTCGACGGTTTCTGGTTACAAAGAGTTTTGGAGGCCGAAGGCCACGAAAGCTATGTTGTCGATGCGGCGTCGATTGCCACATCCCGCCGGCGGCGCAGGGTGAAGACTGATCGTCTTGACGGTGAAACTCTCATCAGGGCGCTGCTGGCCTTTAAGCGCGGTGAGCCTCGAGCATGCTCAATGGTGCGTATTCCATCTGATGCTGAAGAGGATCGGCGACGTATTGGCCGCGAGCGCCAGATATTGCTGACAGAGCGGATTCAACATAGCAACCGGATCAAGGGGCTTTTATTCTCGCAAGGAATTCGGGGATATAGCCCGTTTCAACGGGATCGTCGCGAACGGTTGGAAACATTGAAGACCGGCGACGGGCGCCCATTGCCGGAGCACATGAAGAGGCAGATCGGTCGCGAGCTCGATCGGCTCGAAATACTACAGAAACAGATTGCGCAGGTCGAAGCAGAACGGGACGAGATGCTGACCAGCGCCAAGCACGCCAGTCGCGAGGTCGGCATCTGACCAACATAGTGGGTATTGGCTCAGAATTCGCTGGCATGCTTTGGAGCGAAGGTCTCTGCCGCCATTTCGATAATCGCCGACAAGTTGCCGCCTATGCAGGGCTTGCGCCAACGCCCTGGCAGAGCGGATCAATCGACCGGGAACAGGGGATCGGAAAATCTGGAAATCCGCGGTTGCGTGTTACGATGCTGGAGATGGCCTGGCTTTGGCTCAGGCATCAACCCCGAACGGCGTTAAGCCGGTGGTTTAACGAACGGATCGCGCAAAGTGGCGGCCGCTTCAAGAAGGTCATGATAACTGCGCTGGCTAGAAAGCTTGTGGTGGCGTTGTGGAAATACGTCACCGCAGGGGTTGTCATAGAAGGGGTCGTACTGCGCGCATGACAAGTTCTTCGAATACCAGTTCGGCAGGGGCCTGATCAGTCCCGCCGGAACCAGGTGGACGACCGGATCGCGGCCTGGCGTACATGCCGTCATCGAGAATGGTATCGTCCTCCTGAGCCTTGCCGTCGAAAGCGGGATTATGGTGCAGCCGCCTGTGCGGCGACCGGATGTGAGGTTGATACGTGTATCAGCGCGGATCAGGAATGGGCTCAGACCTTTGGTTCATCAGGCGTGGAGCGATCTAACCAGTCCTGCCGGTCGTCGTACGGCTGTAGGGCCGATGAACAGCACCGTTCACCAGAATGATGCTGAAGGCCGTCCTGTGTTGCCTCTTTGCTGGCTGGTCTTGCCCCGGTCAGTCCTTTGACTTGCAACGGCTTCACCGACCTTCTTCCCCTGCGGCTATGCCGCATTCCTCGCGAAACATCAAGAAGCTCGTCTGCCGCCGTCCTTCGCTTTCGCTTCGGTCCAGGGATGCAGTCGGCCTGGCCCGTTGCCTTTTGACCGCCACGAGGCCGCACAGGGCGGCTTCGACAATCAGTCAGGAGACGAAAATGGCTACCATCGGCACTTTCCAGCAGTCCAACACTAACGAGTTCAACGGCGAGATCGTCACCCTTTCCCTTCAAGCCAAGAAGGTTCGCATCGTTCCCGATGCGCGCGTGAGCGGCGAAAACACGCCCAGCCACCGGGTCTTCATAGGCCGCATCGATTATGCGTAGCGCGTGATTATGCGGAGTCTTATGGCGGCGGCCCCAGTATTCCGGGGCTTTTGTGGCTGTTTCGCACCGCATAATATCGGGGTGATGTGGACGGCGCCGCCCGTATTGAGCGGCGCCGCGGTGTCGGTCAGCGCGACCAGATCAGGGCATATTTGCCATCGTCGCCTTCGAAGAGGTTGGCGTAGATGGGTGCGCTGAAGGAGGGATCGTCGAGCTTGGCCGAGTGGTAGGTCCGATCCTCCTTGGAGGTCCGGCGCCAGGCGGCACCGATCTCGACGCCGGAGACGATGACCCGCAGGTCGGGCGCCTTGTCGCTGGTGGCTGCGGGATCGCTGGGGACGAGGCGCGCCTTGGCGTCGATGGCGAGGGTCTTGATGGTGCCGGTGTAGGTGCCGTCATTGCTGAGGGTGAACGAACCGATCTGGGACATGGTGGAACTCCTGTGCTGTGTTCAAGCCCGCGACCATCGCGGCCTTGTGGCGATCGAGAGCCCTGGGACGGCCGACCCGCACCGTCAGGCCGCAGCGCATGCGAAGGACGGCGCGTAGCGATCTTGTTGTTGGGCGAGGAGCGGCGCCGCCGCGGGGAAGAAGATCGCCGGAGCGCTGTTGCGGGGAACAGGCCGGGTCGCAGACCGCATCGCGGGGCAGATCCGCCCAGAACAAGGCCCGTCGGTCGAAGGGCATCACGGCACCCGGCAGCACCACCCACAGCCGGGCGTTCGCACATTGCACGACAGCACCAGGTACAACTGCTGGCGTTCGGAATCACAGTCCACTCGGATCATAGTCCTGCTTCCACATGCAAAAGGAGGCGACATGCCAACGGGTGTTTATGTTCGGAAGAACGCGGTCGGGGACCGCTTGAAGGCGGGAATGGCTGCGGACCACGCGGCGGACTTCGCGCAATGGCTTCGTGAGCGACGCTATACGCCACGTACCATCATCGAGAAGATGCGGCTGCTTGCGAGCTGGACGCACTGGGCATGCGCGGAGAATTACACGCTCGCCGCGATCCGTGAGGCGCATGCGACATCGTTCGCCTTAATTGCAGCGGGGCAATGCCCGCGCTTCCGTGGCGACATCAACCAGGATGCGGTCGAGATCGCCAAGCTGTTCATCGCCTATCTCGAGGATCGCAGCGTATTGGTGGGCCCGCCGGCCAAGCCGGTTGCGCCGCTGGTGGCCGAGTTTGCGGCTTGGGCCCGCGAGCAGCGCGGTCTGGCCGAAACGACGCTGGCCACGTATCTCGGAACAATCACACCCTTCATCGATACGCTGGGGGACACGCCAGCTATCTACGACGCCGCAACGATCCGAGCCTACATGATCGAGCGCGCGAAAGCAGTATCGGTGGCGCGGATGAAGGGGATATCGGTCGGCATTCGCGCCTTCCTGCGCTTCCTGATCGCGACAGGACGATGCCGGCCCGGACTCGACCACGCCATGCCCAACGTTGCGGGCTGGCGGCTGGCCTCGATCCCGCGCTTTCTGCCCGATGCCGATATCGCGCGGATCATCGGGGCGTGCAACGGTGAGCGTCGCCTGCGCGACCGGGCCATCATCCTGCTGTTGGTTCGGCTCGGACTTCGGGCGAGCGAGGTCGCACGGCTCGGCTTCGGCGATATCGACTGGCGGCAGGGCAGCATCCGCCTGTTCGGCAAAGGCCGGCGCGAAGAACTGCTGCCACTCACCCAGGAGATCGGCGACGCGCTGCTTGCCTATATCGAACGCGGTCGGCCGGCGCTGGCGGTACCATCCCTGTTCATTACCGAATATGCGCCGCTGCGCCCCATCGACCGCATCACGGTCAAATGCCTGGTCAAGCGCGCCCTCAAACGCGGCGGTGTCGAAAGCCATTACAAGGGGGCACATATCCTGCGGCACTCGGCGGCTACGGCGATGCTCCGCCACGGCGTCAGCTTAGCCCATGTTGGCACTGTGCTGCGTCACCGGTCGCCGGAGATGACTGCGCATTACGCCAAGGTCGATATCGCACTTCTGTCGGCCATCGCTCAGTCCTGGCCGGGGAGGTCGCCATGCTGACCGACGATGCTGATCGCTATATCGCATTGCGCCGCTCGCTCGGCTTCAAACTGGCAAAGACGTCTCGGCACCTGGCTGCGTTCGCGTGCTATGCGGTTGACCACGGCGATATCCATGTTCGCCACGAGACCGCGATCGCATGGGCGGCGACCGTCTCGTCGACCCCGCGCAGTCACCAGCGGCGGCTTGGCGAGATCGCTCTCTTCGCACGCTTCCTGCATGCCGAGGATCGCGCCCATGAAGTGCCGCACCATCATCCCGACCCTGGTGCTGCAAAACGTCCCGCGCCCTATATCTACACATCTGCGGAACTGGCGCGCATGCTCGATGCCGCGGGCAATCTGCGGCACCAGAAGCCCAGCCCGCTCAGGCGCCACATCTATGTGATGCTGGTTGGGCTGCTGGCGTCGACGGGCCTGCGGATATCGGAGGCTCTGAACCTGAGGTTGGACGATGCGCTGCCAGATGGCGTGCTGCACATCCGGCAGACCAAGTTCAACAAGAGCCGGCTGGTGCCGATGCACGCCAGCGTGGTCGAGGCGCTGCGGGCCTATCTTGAGGTCCGTCGGCGGTTCGCCGGGGCGGACGACCATGTGTTCCTCTCGGTGGATGCCAAGCCGATGCCCCTTCGAACCGTCGAGAGCACCTTCCATGTGATCCTGCGCAAGGCTGGCGTCGGTCAGGATCGGTCGCGTCGCCCGCGTATCCATGATCTGCGCCACACCTTCGCGACCCGTGCGCTGGAGCAATGTGCGATGCGCCGGGATGATGTTGCGCGGGACTTCGTCGCACTCTCCACCTATCTTGGCCACGCGAGTATCCGGCATACCTACTGGTATCTGGAAGCCACGCCCGACCTCATGGGCGATATCGCGGCGGCTGCCGAGGCGCTGATCGAGGGAGAGATCGCATGACACCAATCGCTCCGCTCATCACCCGCTTCATGCGGGAGCACATGCCGCAGCAGCGCGGCTATAGTCCGCACTCCTGCGAAGCCTACGCGTATAGCTTCCGGCTGCTGTTCGTCTTCGCTGCCGGGCGCTTGCATACACGCCCGTCTTTGCTCCATCTCGAGCAGATCGATGCGGACATGGTGCTCGCGTTCCTGCATCACATCGAACATGATCGCGGTAACGGCGCGTCGACCCGCAACTTGCGGCTCGCCGCGATCAAGGCGTTCATGCGCTACGTCGAGCTGCGGCACCCAAACGCCCTGGAGCAGATCGCCCAGATCAACGCTATCCCGGGCAAGCGCCATGACCACAAGCTCATTCGCCACCTGACCATGGACGAGGTCCGTGCCGTGCTCGACGCGCCCGATATAAAGACGCGGCTGGGGCTGCGGGACCGGGCGATGCTGCACCTCTGCTTTGCCGGGGGCCTGCGCGTCTCCGAACTGGTCGGCCTCACCCTGGAGAACGTCACGCTGCAACCCAGTCCGAGCATCCTGGTGTTCGGCAAGGGCCGGCGCGAGCGCAGTCTTCCGCTCTGGAAAGAAACGGCCCGCGACGTGCGAGCCTGGCTTGCGGTGCGCGGAAAGCCACCGGTGACGGAGCTGTTCGTCAATGCTCAAGGAATGGCAATGACCCGAGCCGGCTTCGAGTATATCCTCGAAAAGCACGCAAAGGCCGCCGCAGCTCGATGCCCGACGCTGATCGGCCGGCCGCTCTCACCCCATCTTCTGCGGCACAGTTGCGCGGTTCTCATGCTGCAGGCCACGCGCGATATCCGTAAGGTCGCGCTCTGGCTTGGCCATGCCGATATCCGCACGACCGAGGTATACCTGCGGATGGACCCGTCCGAGAAGCTCGAGGCCATAGAGGCCGTGTTGCCGCCGGCGCTCCGTCGCGGTCGGTTCAGGGCCCCGGACGCATTGATCGCGTCGCTGATGGCCGATGCGCATACCGCGTCAACGTAAGGCGGGATGGGCGGTATGAGCATCATGGCAATGTGCGAACGCCCGGCTGTGGGTGGTGCTGCCGGGTGCCGTGATGCCCTTCGACCGACGGGCCTTGTTCTGGGCGGATCTGCCCCGCGATGCGGTCTGCGACCCGGCCTGTTCCCCGCAACAGCGCTCCGGCGATCTTCTTCCCCGCGGCGGCGCCGCTCCTCGCCCAACAACAAGATCGCTACGCGCCGTCCTTCGCATGCGCTGCGGCCTGACGGTGCGGGTCGGCCGTCCCAGGGCTCTCGATCGCCACAAGGCCGCGATGGTCGCGGGCTTGAACACAGCACAGGAGTTCCACCATGTCCCAGATCGGTTCGTTCACCCTCAGCAATGACGGCACCTACACCGGCACCATCAAGACCCTCGCCATCGACGCCAAGGCGCGCCTCGTCCCCAGCGATCCCGCAGCCACCAGCGACAAGGCGCCCGACCTGCGGGTCATCGTCTCCGGCGTCGAGATCGGTGCCGCCTGGCGCCGGACCTCCAAGGAGGATCGGACCTACCACTCGGCCAAGCTCGACGATCCCTCCTTCAGCGCACCCATCTACGCCAACCTCTTCGAAGGCGACGATGGCAAATATGCCCTGATCTGGTCGCGCTGACCGACACCGCGGCGCCGCTCAATACGGGCGGCGCCGTCCACATCACCCCGATATTATGCGGTGCGAAACAGCCACAAAAGCCCCGGAATACTGGGGCCGCCGCCATAAGACTCCGCATAATCACGCGCTACGCATAATCGATGTTATGTGGTGCACCGCATAACACGGAAATAGGCGCCGCCTGGTCCAAGCAATCTAACGAGGGTCGCAATTACCTCGGTCTCAAGCTCGACGATCCGAGCTTCACCGCTCCGATCTACGCCAATCTGGTCGAGGACGAGGACGGCCAGAATTACAGCCTCATCTGGTCTCGCCCGAGCCGTCGCGGTGCCGAATAAGCCCCGGATATGACGCCCCGCACACTGCGGGGCGTCGCCAGCCTAGGCCACTCGGCAGCTTAAAACCACAGATTGACAGGTAGTTCCTCATGTGAGGCCGCGATGGACACGGCCCGAACAACCGAAAAGGATTACGACAATGGCAACCATCGGCGAATTCACCGCTTCCGGCAACGGTTTCTCCGGCACCATCAAGACCCTTAACCTCAACGTCAAGGCAACCATCCGCGCCGTCGAGCGCACTTCCGAAAAGGGCCCTGACTACCGCATCCTCGCGGGAGCCACGGATTCGGCGCAGCCTGGAAAAAGACCTCGAACGAAGGCCGCGACTACCTCTCGGTCAAGCTCGATGACCCAAGCTTCCCGGCCCCGATCTACGCAACGCTGATCGAGGTCGAAGGCGAGGAAGGCCTCTCCCTCATCTGGTCCCGGTCGAACCGGGACTAAGACTGGAGGCCCCGCCGCGAGGCGGGGCTCTCCACTACCTGGATCACTTGTTCAGTGCATCCTTGAGCGCCTTGGCAGGCGCGAAGGTCAGCTTCTTCGAAGCCGCAACGGTCATCTTTTCTCCGGTCGCAGGATTGCGACCCTCACGCTCAGGCGATGCCTTCACTTTAAACTTTCCGAAGCCTGGGATTGAGGTTTCAGCGTCGGAGCCTGCGGCATCGGCGATGGCCTGGAACACGGCCTCGACAATGCCCTTTGCCTGAACCTTCGTCAGGCCGTTGTCGGCTGCAATCTTGTCGGCGATTTCATTGGTGGTGGTCATGGAATTCCTCGCATCTTGTTGTCAAAGATAAAATCCGTGTCAGCTTCTGACTGGATTGTCATCGGTGACGATGGGGGCGAGGATCAGATCCGCTGGATGTCCACAGGTGCTTTTGGTCGATAACCCCGTTTGCGCTTTTCGCAAAGGACGTCGAGGAACAGGTTGATAGCCTGGCTCTCATTGTCGAACAGATGCACCATCTGCTGTCCGCGCGTTCCAATCCGACCCCAGGCGCGCACTAGCGACACCTCGCCAAACAATGTCGGCTGGACAGCAAGGGCGTAGAACCGCGCCATGTTTTTTTCCGGCGCGATACGCTCGACGTAGAGGTGATAGGGCTGCGTGATCATGCCCGCAGAATCGCGCATTCGGAATTTGCCGTCCAATGACAGTTTTGAATCGGTTGGGCATCATCGATTCACGACAGTGATCCGCCGGCGCCCGGATCATCCGCACCAGCTCCGGCGCGATCCTTCCCACTTCCGAGCCAAGCCTTCGGCGACGAGAATATCGCCGACCGATCGTCGCTCGCGGTAGACAATCCTGAGCTTGCGACCGAGGCGATCTTCATCCCTGGCGGTCGTCTTGAACGAGACCGGACCCGAATTGAGGATCTCGAGCAGACGCTGTTTTGCCGCAAGTCCGCGCTCGCGTTCGCGCTCGCATCTTGGCGGGCTGAGCTCCGGCGTGTCGATGTCGGCGATCCTGATCTTCTCACCTCTAAACCAGAACGTATCACCATCCACCACGCAGGTGATACGTTGCCCGCTTCCGCAGATAGAGAAGGCTTCGCTCGCGCTGCTCGGCGGCGCTGAGGCAACAGACGCGAGGATGCCAATGGCTAAGGGGGATAGGCTGGCGACTGCCGTAAAAAGTCTCAATGTCATGTCTCCTCAGTGTCTGTCATCCCAGCGGCCTTATAGCTCTTCACTCCGTCCGCGATTTGCTTATGAAAGCGGTTTTCTCCGACGGACGCGCTCATATCCTTGCGTCGGAACCAGATGGCGCGTCCGCATCGGAGCGGCGGATTGCCCGATGTGAACACGATCTGCTCGTCAGCGCGCATGCGCAGCACCTCATGCGGCAGGATCAGTGGACGGCGGCTGAGCTGCCGGGAACGTGAGCGCGACGATCCCTTCATCCCTGACGAGCGGTTTGTCTGGTCGACCTCGACGGTCGTATCGCCGCAGCGTTTCGAGATATAGTCGGCCGTGTCGGGATCGTTGATCGCGGCAAACGAGATCCACGACGCGGATTCGAACCATTTGCTCGTCGCGTCCCGCCCGCCATAGGCCTCGCGCATCTGGCCGATGGACTGAAAGATCATCGTCAGCGTGATGCCGTATTTGCGCCCGGCGTCGCGCGCGGTCTCTAAGATCCGCAGGTAGCCGAGCCTGGCCACCTCGTCGAGCAGGAAGAGCGCGCGACCCTTCACATCGCCATTTCGATTGTAGATGGCATTGAGCAGTGATCCGATAACCACACGCGCCAGTCCTGGATGGGCTTCGAGGACCTTCAGATCGAGCGCAATAAAGATGTCTGTCCCGCCATCGGCAAGATCGTCGGTCGAGAAACTGTCGCCTGAGACGAGCGCGGCGTAGTTCGGATAGGACAGCCAGTGGGTTTCTTTCACCGCATTGGCGTAGACGCCGGAAAACGTCTCCGGCGTCATGTTGACGAAGACCGAGACGTTCTCCTTCACGAAGTCCGATTCCGACTGTTCGTAGATTTTTGTCAAGCGCGCCCGTAGCTGTGGTTCAGGCTCCGAAAGGTTCGTCCGCACACGGCGCAGCGTCTGGTCTTCCTCGTCCGTGTGACCGGATAGGCAGACGTCGGCGATCAGGGCTGTCAGAAGCTGCATCGCCGATGCCCGAAAGAAGTCGTCGCGGGCAGACGCCGAGCGCGGATTGTCGGTCATAATCCAGGTCGCGACGGCGACGATATCCTCTTCCTTCGTGCTGCCGTGTCGCCCGATCCAGTCGAGCGCATTGAAGCCGACGCCTGACGCCGAGGGATCGAGAATGATCACCTTCCTGCCAGCCTTGCGGCGATGCTCCGATGCCATCGGCGCGACCTCGCTCGACGGGTCGAGGACAACGAGGCCGCCACCCCACTTGAGCGCGGTCGGGACCGTTACAGACGTCGTCTTGAAACCGCCGGAGCCGGCGAAGACGATGCCATGCGACGAGCCGAAGGAGCCGTCGAAGCATAGGAGCGGGCTCTTGCCTCCCGCTCCCCAGGTCAACGGATCATCGGCGCGGAACGACACCGCCGCAACGCTATCGACACGATACCGTTCACCGACAACGATGCCGCCGGGATCGGGGAAAAGTCTTGCCGCCTCCTGCACTTTCATCCAGTCGGCCTCGCCATGCACCGCTCGCTTTCCCCCAATCCGCCGTGGTGCGGCTTTGGCAAAAGCTGCGTTACCCTTCATCGCCACGCGCAGTGCGAAGACGCCGGCGAGGAACGTTGTCGATGCGCCAAGCATCGTTGCGGGGTCCGCATATCCAAACACGGACTGTCCTGCTGGCACTTCACCGGTTATCCCGGAAAGGCGAACCCCTTCACGCAGCACCGCGATCGCGACTACCACTCCACTTCCGCTGACAACACCCCATCCTGCCGCTTTGACGCCCGCTGCGCCATTCGACGCGAACAGGAAAAGCGTGCCGATCGCAGCCGCGGTCGCATAGGGCAGCGCGAGGCCGATCCGCCCGAGCATCAGCTTTGCCTGCCCGGTCTTACTGAGAGCGGCCAGCCAGTGTTCGATCCCCGCCATGAACACCAAGACGACGATCATCATCGCGGCCGGGATGACGGCGAGGAACACTTTACTCGCCGTCATGAGCGAATGCCTCCGCGCCTATCGCCGTGAGGCGCGATTGCTCCCCATCGTTGCCCTTAAGGCGGCGACCGGCATCGATCAACAGGCCAAGCAGAAGAGCCCGCTTCTCGTAGCGCAGTCCTGCCTTGACGATCAGGCCACCGAGTTCGATTTTCTCGCGCGTGTCTTTCTTTCGCGCGTCATTCGTGATCGTGCGGGCCATCCGTTCAAGCCTCACGACCGCTGCTCGCAGCAGCGCCAGTCTCGATCGTCGTGACCGTCTCACCTGCTGTCCTGCCGTCACCAGCATTTCTCTTCCCAGTCGAAGCCGCCTTGCCTCCGCGAAACCGCCCGGTGATCTCTTCGAACGCAGCCTGTAGCTCGGTTTCCTCGATCTCGATCTCACCGAGGCCGGCCTTCAGCGCGATCCTGCCGACGCGCTCCGCCTCGCGTGTTTCGGCTTGTCTCAGCTGATCCTGCAATCTGGCGATTTCTTCCCTGATCTTCAACGATGGTTTCTTCATTCCGGTCGCATCTCCCTGGAAATCCTGCGGCGTTTATCTCGCTGCAAGATTTCCCCAAAAGCACGTCCGAAGGAATGTGCAGATCTGCACGTCGGCAAAGCCGACACTTTGGAGGATGATCCCGCCGTTCCGAAGGAGCGGTTCCAAGGGCGCAATTATACGTCGCTGGCCGACGAGTTGCTGGCGGCCCTGGCGGGGCCGTCGTGGGGTTGTCGCCCCCGACGAACGAGATTCGAACCGGGAGTGTTTTACGCCGTGGCCATCGCCCATTTCTCAGCCAGTATCGTCAGCCGTGGCGACGGCCGCAGTGTCGTGCTGTCTGCTGCCTACCGGCACTGCGCGAAGATGGAATACGAGCGTGAAGCCAGCACCATCGACTACACGCGCAAGCAGGGTTTGCTGCATGAGGAGTTCATGCTTCCTGCCGATGCCCCGAAATGGGCGAAAGCGCTCATTGCGGATCGCTCTGTTTCCGGCGCCGTCGAAGCCTTCTGGAACAAGGTCGAGGCTTTCGAAAAACGCTCCGACGCGCAGCTGGCCCGCGACCTGACGATTGCACTGCCGCTGGAGCTTACACCCGAGCAGAACATCGCCCTGGTCCGTGATTTCGTGGAGAAACATATCCTGGGGAAGGGCATGGTCGCCGACTGGGTCTATCACGACAATCCCGGCAATCCGCACATCCACCTGATGACCACATTGCGGCCGCTGACCGAGGACGGATTCGGGGCCAAGAAGGTAGCGGTCATTGGTGAGGACGGCCAGCTGGTTCGCACGAAATCCGGCAAAATCCTCTACGAACTCTGGGCCGGTTCGACGGACGATTTCAACGCCCTGCGCGACGGCTGGTTCGAACGGCTGAACCACCATCTGGCCCTCGGCGGCATCGATCTCAGGATCGATGGCCGTTCCTACAAAAAGCAGGCCATCGAGCTCGAGCCGACCATTCATCTAGGCGTAGGCGCCAAGGCAATCGCGCGGAAAGCGGAACAACAGGGTGTTCGGCCGGAGCTCGAAAGGATCGAACTGAACGAAGAACGCCGCTCGGAAAACACCCGCCGCATCCTCAAAAATCCAGCCATCGTGCTCGACCTGATCATGCGGGAAAAGAGCGTCTTCGATGAACGCGATGTCGCGAAAGTGCTGCACCGCTATGTCGACGATCCCGCCGTCTTCCAGCAGCTGATGTTGCGCATCATCCTGAATCCGGAGGTGCTACGGCTGCAGCGCGACACGATCGAGTTCGCGACCGGAGAGAAAGTGCCGGCGCGCTATTCGACACGGGCGATGATCCGGCTGGAAGCGACGATGGCGCGACAGGCGATGTGGCTGTCGGACAAGGAAACGCATGCCGTTTCCACGGTGGTGCTCGCAGCGACGTTTGGGCGGCATGGGCGGCTGTCGGAGGAACAGAAAGCAGCCATCGAGTGCATCGCCGGTCCGGCCCGCATCGCCGCGGTCGTCGGACGCGCGGGTGCTGGTAAGACCACGATGATGAAGGCGGCGCGGGAGGCGTGGGAGCTGGCCGGATATCGTGTCGTCGGTGGCGCGCTCGCCGGCAAAGCGGCGGAAGGTCTGGAGAAGGAAGCCGGCATCGAGAGCCGCACGCTCTCCTCCTGGGAGCTGCGCTGGAACCGCGGTCGTGACGTGCTCGACAATAAAACCGTCTTCGTCATGGACGAGGCCGGCATGGTGGCCTCGAAACAGATGGCGGGCTTTGTCGATGCCGTCGTCAGGGCAGGGGCAAAGATCGTGCTAGTCGGCGATCCCGAGCAGCTTCAGCCGATCGAAGCGGGGGCCGCTTTCCGCGCCATTGTCGATCGGATTGGTTACGCTGAACTCGAAACGATCTATCGCCAGCGCGAGGACTGGATGCGCAAGGCGTCCCTCGATCTCGCCCGCGGCAATGTCGAAAAGGCGCTGACCGCCTACAATTCAAATGCCAGAATTACCGGCGAGCGTCTGAAGGCGGAAGCGGTTGAGCGCCTGATCGCTGACTGGAACCACGATTACGATCAGACGAAGACGACGCTGATCCTCGCGCATCTGCGCCGCGACGTGCGCATGCTGAACGTCATGGCCCGCGAAAAACTCGTTGAACGCGGACTTGTCGGTGAGGGCCATGTCTTCAAAACGGCTGACGGTATCCGCCAGTTCGACACGGGCGACCAGATCGTCTTCCTGAAGAACGAGACGTCGCTCGGCGTCAAGAACGGCATGATCGGCCATGTGGTCGAGGCCGCGCCAAACCGCATCGTCGCCGTGACCGGCGAAGGCGAGCATCGCCGGCATGTCGTGGTCGAACAACACTTCTACAGCAATCTCGATCACGGCTATGCAACGACCATCCACAAGTCCCAGGGCGCCACCGTCGACCGGATGAAAGTGCTGGCATCGCTGTCGCTGGATCGCCATCTGACCTATGTGGCGATGACCCGTCATCGTGAGGATCTGCAACTCTATTACGGACAGCGATCCTTCGCCTTCAATGGTGGCTTGGCAAAGGTTCTTTCCCGGAGGAATGCCAAGGAAACCACCCTCGATTACGAGCGCGGAAAATTGTATCGCGAGGCGCTGCGCTTCGCTGAAAACCGTGGCCTGCACATCGTTCAGGTGGCGCAAACATTGCTGCGCGACCGGCTCGACTGGACGCTACGGCAGAAGGCGAAGCTTGCCGATCTTGCGGAGCGCCTTGGCGCCTTCGCCGAGCGTCTCGGCCTCAATCAATCCCTGAAAGCCCAAACGGTGAAGGAGGCCGCGCCCATGGTCGCAGGCATCAAGACATTCTCCGGTTCCGTGGCCGACACGGTCGGGGACAGGCTCGGCGCCGAGCCCGCCCTGAGGCAGCAATGGGAGGAAGTCTCGGCGCGCTTCCGCTATGTTTTCGCCGATCCGGAGACCGCATTCCGCTCGATGAACTTCGACGCGGTCCTCGCCGACAGGCAAGCAGCAAAACAGATCCTGCAGAAACTCGAAGCCGAGCCGACGTCTATCGGGCCTCTGAAGGGTAAGACCGGCATCCTAGCCAGCAAGGCAGAACGAGAGGACCGCCGTATCGCCGAAGTCAATGTTCCGGCCCTGAAGCGGGACCTCGAGCAATATCTTCGCATGCGGGAAACTGCTGCGCAGCGGCTGCAGACGGAAGAGCAGGTTATGCGCCAGCGCGTTTCGATCGATATTCCGGCCCTGTCGCCGGAGGCGCGTGTCGTGCTGGAGCGGGTACGCGATGCAATCGACCGCAACGATCTGCCGGCGGCGATGGCCTATGCGCTCAGCAACCGCGAGACCAAGCTTGAGATCGACGGCTTTAACCAGGATGTCACCGAGCGGTTCGGTGAGCGGGTGCTGTTGAGCAACGCCGCGCGTGAGCCCTCCGGAAAGCTGTACGAAAAGCTTGCCGAGGGGATGAAACCCGAGCAGAAGGAGCAACTGAAGCAAGCCTGGCCGGTCATGCGGACAGCGCAGCAGCTCGCCGCCCACGAGCGCACCGTCCAGTCGCTGAAACTGGCCGAGGAGCAACGTCTCACCCAGCGCCAGACGCCGGTGCTGAAGCAATGAGGCGGCGTAGGGTTCTGTTGTTGCTGACGGGCGCCGGCGTCCTTATGTCAGGTCTGGTGTCGATAGCGTTCTTGGGCGGGTATCGGCTGAATCTGACGACGAGCGAGCCGCTCGGGCTTTGGCGCATCGATGCGCTTCACCGTCCGGTCGCGATCGGCGATCTTGTTTTCATTTGCCCGCCGGAAACATCGGCAATCGAGCAAGCCCGCGTGCGCGGGTATTTGCGGCGTGGGCTCTGCGATGACGGGTTTGCGCCGTTGATCAAGACGATCGCGGCGCTGCCCGGTCAGCATGTCGACATCGCCGGCCACGTTGCCATCGATGGCCGCTCTTTACCTGCATCCACTGTGCGCGATCGGGACGGTGAGGGCAGACCGCTCACCCCTGATCCCGGCGGCATCGTGCCGCCGCATCACCTGTTTCTCCACTCTTCCTTTGCGAGCTCCTATGATAGTCGATACTTCGGCCCGGTTCCGGATTCCGGTCTTCTCGGCTTGGCGCAGCCGGTTATCACCTTCGATCCGTGATCGCGATGGCGATGGCTGGACGGTCGATCACTGGGAAGCCATTCTGCTGATCGCAGCTTCTATCGCCTGTGGCTCGATCGGCTGGAGCGGCGAGGTGCTTCTTTTGCCCTTCGCAATGGTTTTTCCGGCGCTCTGGGCGATGGCACCGTCGCGTATGGTCGCAGCCTTCGTGTCGGCGGGGTATTTCCTCGCTGCCTCGCGTGGTCTGCCGCAAGGCGTCGCCAACTTCTATGCCGCCGATGTCTGGCCCGGTCTTCTGCTCTGGGTCGCGGCCTCAGCGTCCTTTGTCGGTGTACATGCGGTGCTCTGGACTGCTCGTCGGGTAAAGGACGCTACCGGGAAGAGGGGAGCGGATGCGGCGAGGGCTTTGCGCTATCTGGTGTCAATGGTGCTGACAGGGCTGCCGCCCTTCGGCATCACCGGCTGGGCGCATCCGCTGACCGCAGCCGGCGTTTTGTTTCCCGGATGGGGATGGTGGGGACTGTTTGCGCTGACGGCCGGCCTGCTCGTCATGACGACGAGATTCTGGCCGGCCGCTGCCATTACGCTCGGGGCGTTCTGGCTCTGGTCCGCCGCAACATGGACACCGCTGAATCTAGCGGAAGGATGGCGAAGCGTCGACCTCCAGCAGGGGCAAAACCTTGGTCGGGACGGGTCACTCGCGTACCAGCGTGACCTGATCGCAACGGTGCGCCAGACGATTGCGTCGCATCCGGACACACATGTCATCGTGCTGCCTGAAAGCGCGCTCGGCTTCTGGACGCCGACGGTTGAAAGCTTGTGGCGGGAAGGGTTGCGTGGGCCGGACGTGACCGTGGTCGCCGGCGCGGCCAGGATTGGGGTGAAGGGCTACGACAACGTCATGGTGGCGATCTCGGCAAACGAGGCCAAGATCCTCTATCGCGAGCGTATGCCGGTTCCAGTTTCGATGTGGCAGCCATGGTTGAGATGGACGGGGGAGGGGGCGGCGCCCGCGCCCACATCTTCGACAATCCGGCAGCCGAAGTCTCAGGCACCTGGATTTTGTCACTGATCTGCTACGAGCAGCTGATCCTCTGGCCGGTGTTGCAGTCTATGCTGCATTCGCCCGATGTCATCGTCGCCACGGGCAACGGCTGGTGGACCGACGGCACGTCGATCGTCGCCATCCAAAGAGCGAGTGTGACTGCCTGGGCAAAGCTGTTCGTCTTGCCCGTCGTCATCGCCTTCAACCTCTAAAACGGGAGAATCCGGGATGGTCGATGCCGCCCTTATCAAGCAATGTGCCGATCCGGCCCTGAAGCCCGCAATTGTCGAGCAGTTCATCGCGCGTGTTGGATCGCAAGACCCGTTGGCAATCACCGTCCGGTCTGGAAGCCGCGTGGTGCTGGTGCCCAAGCCCATGACGCCGGAGGAGGCGCTGGTGCTGATCCGCGACAATCTCGGCCGCAATACCGTGCGCGTCGGCATCACCCAATATCCGGCGGGGCTCGGAATCGTCGAGGCCGGGCAGCTGAAGCCCGATCTGGTCGATGCTTGCGAAAACATCCGTATGGGCACGGCGCTCTTCGCCAAGGTCTGGCGCATCGTCATGAAGTGGTATGGCAATCCGACCGCCGCTGACGTGCTTCCGCAAGTGATGGACGATTCGATCATCGCCTGGCAGACGGGATACTTCGAGGGAACGGCGGTGTTTCGGGCGGAAGATCCCGGCGAGGGGAAAATTTCCCAACCTGCTACGATCCAGAGTGACGAGGCCGAGGCAAGCGCTCGTTCTCGCGAAAATCCAGGAGATGAAGCTCCTTCACCTGAAGACGTCTCGTCTGATCCAAACAAGGCTGGCATCAGGATCGACCTCTCGGGGATCGGGGCGCGAGAGCGTTAAGGCAGCCTCCAAAGTGCAAGAGATGGTATGCGCACCCGAGACCCCTGCAGACGGGCCGCTGGCTGCAGGATTGAACGTGTAGGATTATTGAAGGGGATCCGAAGTCCCACCACATTTTCCGCACGGTGCACGCGGAGGAGATCATGTGGTCAGAAATGCCAATCGGCAAGTATAAGGGCAAAACGCTGCCGCAGCTGTTGCTGTCGGACCCAGACTATTTCTTCTGGGCGATGGAGCAGGATGACTTTTTCAGGGGCGGCCTTGCGAAGCAGGCATCCGACATTTTTCGTAAAGTCCGCCGTATCAAAATCCCCAAACCGGATCCCGCGAACTGGCGTGTTGAGTATTTTCTAACGCCCGACGGCAAGTTTGCACATTTCGACATTGTGGAGGCGGATCGTGCACCGTACGTCGGGTCGAGCAGAACGTCCCGCTCGCCGACGCTCGATTTCGCCTATGTCCGCCAGACGCGGGACTACGACAAGCTCGGGTACAAGCACTTCATCAAGAGCTTTAAATACTTCTATTTCGGGAGTTCGGATGTGCGGCTCAACAAGGCGAAATGCGAAGCGTTCTTCGACAATCCGGCCAATTTCAGTTAACTCTCCCCCGTCCCAGGCAGGATAAATGAACGACAGCAACACGAAGCCCCTCAGCCCATGGAAAGCGTCGCGCGGTCCGATCAAGGTCGATCGATACTCGCTTGAAGCGGCCAAGGCGGTAAACGCCTTGTTGAACGAGCCAATCGCGGTGCTTCCTTCGGCCGAAGGGGAGACAGTGCTACCGTTCAGGATCGGGATCAATACTGACATTGAGAGGAGACTGAGACCGGATGCGGCACTGTCGGATCTTCGCAAAGCGCTACGCCGGTACACGCACAGTGCGGCGTATCTTTATGCGACCGCGCAGCCGGATGCCTTACGCCATGATATTGTTGGTCAACCCTGCGAGGCCGTCAGAGATGAAGATCGGCTCAACGCCCGCCAGTCTTTCCTGATCGTTCAGGAACGACGCAAGCAGCGCCGCCAGCAACGTGAAAGCGAAAATTTAGCTCAAAACTAAACCGACAGGCGCGTGAAATCATTTCTGACCGCGGTTTCGTGAAAAATTGCACGTACGCGATCTTTATCCAGACTGGTTTCTCCCTGGAATGACTCTTATAAGGGAGTTGACGCAGTACGCGCTGCGTTGCGGCTTAGAATCCGC
Source organism: Allorhizobium ampelinum S4 (assembly GCF_000016285.1). Classification (NCBI taxonomy): domain Bacteria; kingdom Pseudomonadati; phylum Pseudomonadota; class Alphaproteobacteria; order Hyphomicrobiales; family Rhizobiaceae; genus Gillisella; species Gillisella ampelina. The sequence continues at coordinate 93,930 of NC_011982.1, forward strand.
AGATGAACGGTTGGCGCTGACCGGAATGGCGCCAGGAACCCTCTGACTTTGTGTCCGGGGGCCTGCGGCGTATGTCCAGGCTCCGGCTAAAGGTCGCAGGGCCGATTCATCTCGGATTCTAACCCCCGGCAAGGGTTCACAGGGTTCAACGTCAGCGGAGGCGCACCGCGGACCAACCAGGGTTAGGTCAGGAATGGAACTGGAAGATGCCGCAGTGACGAAGAAGGTCGAGCTCCGCCCATTGATCGGGCTGACGCACGGATTACCTCCGGCGGACCTGGAAACCATCACGATCGACGCCATCAGGACGCACCGGCAACTGGTGGAGAAAGCCGACGAGCTATTTCAGGCTCTCCCTGAGACTTATAAGACCGGAGAAGAAGCCGGCGGCCCACAGCATGTCCGATACATTGAAGCGAGCATCGAGATGCATGCGCAGATGAGCGCCGTGAACACGCTGATCAGTATTCTTGGCTTCATTCCCAAGGTCGTCGTAAACTGACCGACACCTAAATTTTATCAGGGTAGCGGATTCGCGGTTTGAAGGTGCCGCATTAGTCTTTGTCGTCGAGCCTCTCGAGGATTTCGTAGTTTTTGACCAGGCTCGAGATGCCTTCATTCAGCAAAACAAGCACAGCATCCGTCGAGATCGCGCTGATCTCGATTTTAACAAGATGGATTGGTTTCCAACTGTATTCGGGATCCTGGGCCACATCAGCTCTTCAGCTGACCAACTGCCTGACGGGCAGCGTCAATACTTTCGTAGAAGTGCTTTCGATTTTCGTCGTCAGCCCAGTCTGGCATTCGCACCGCGGATGCGGGCAAGTAACTATAGAACGTGCAGGAGAGCCCATCTGACATAACTATTCTTCCCGGTCGTAACTGCGTGACGTGAACGTTGCACTCGGTTCAAATGAGTTTTCGTCGGATCGCGAGCGCGGTAAGATGCGCCTTGGAGCGGACATCGAAGCGCTTCATGGCTTCGCGAAGCTTGACGCGGACGCTGTTGTACTTGACCCCTTCGACGTCGGCGATCTCCTCCATCGTCTTGCCGACGGCAATCCATCTCAGATAGGTGGCCTCCTTCGGATCGAGCCATGCGGCATCTTCCGCGGTAGGGGTGGTGCGGAGGAATGAGATACGGGCATGGATCTGCCCGATGGTTCCCGCGGCTGCCACTGCATCGATTTCCCGATCGAGATCAATCACCGGCTTCTCTGATGCCAGCGTGAACATCGACATCGAGCCGTTGGCAGTCTTGATGGGTATGGTGATGCCGGAGCGGATGCCGAAATCGGCTGCGTGGGCATAGAAGGCACGCTCGTCCTTCGACAGTGTCGGTCGCTCGTGCTCGCCAGACCAGGTGAAGATGTGCTTCCGGGATCTTGCGCGCTTGACGACCGGGTCGAGAGCGTCGAACTTCTTGTCGAAATAGACCGACTGCCACTCGGGATGATAGTTGGTGACGGCGGTGATGTGCCTGTGCTGGATATGGAGGTAGGCATAGCCGGTGAAGCCGAAATGATCGGCGATGTCCGCCAACCCGGTCTTCAGGATGCACTCATCGCCTTCGATCGCGGCGAGATCGGTCAGCTTTTCCAACCAAGTTTGCATTCGTGCCCTCCGTTTGACGTGTCATTTTTATTGTCGACAGTGGTCGTCCGGAAGCCAGTTGCGGTAATGACAGTGGCGTTGTTCGGGGGCAATCGCCGAAGCGCTTTTTTGCGAACAACAAGCCGAAAGCGCCGCCTTCATGCTCATCGGCCTGCAGTTTGAAGGTCGTTTTCACATATGTCGTCGAACCCGTTTTTCGCTTGCTCAGCCATTGGTCGTCTCCTCAATTTTTTGCCAGCACCAGGCCTCAAAGCGCTCTCAATCCGTCTGTCTCTACTCGCGTAAGATGTTGCACCAACAGTGCGACAACCAAAATCTCGGGTCCTCGAAAGTATCTTTCGCTGATATTTAGACATCGCACTCGCCTGCGGCGATCGTGGCAAGGCGCGTCTCACGTGTGGTGACATGCGCTCCGCCATAGCCGACTTTCGTGCTGCCCGGCACGGTTCTAGTCTGCACGACGGCGACGTCGAGCCGGACGACGGCTTCCATCGGATTGCGCGCAGCGGATGGTGCTCCGCCATAGAGCGCGATGCCGGGCCGGGCGAGGAGACCGCGATAGTCGTCGCCGAGAAAGATGCCGCCGGAATTGGCAAACGACAGGTCGTAACCCGGAAATTCGGCGGCGATCTTTCGGAGCTCCTCAAGCTGCTCGCCGTTCTGCGCGCTTTTCTCGTCGTCGGCGGAGGCCAGATGGCTCATTAGGAAGAGGATATCGACGTCCGATCCTTGCGCGACCGCCTCGGCAAGCAGGGGACGCTCTTCCGGCGGCAGGCCGAGCCGGGACATTCCGGTGTCAAACTGAACCACTATGGGAAGCCGGCGGCCGAGACGGCGCGCGGTCCTGTTCCGGTTTCGCCACTGGTCCATCGAGTTGATGACCGGAACGATGTTTTCGTAGGCGCATACATCCTCGTTGCCAGGCTGCAGTCCATTAAGAACGAAGATGCGGGCATCATACGAAAGGGCAGGGCGCAGCCTGGTCGCCTCGATGAACTGGGCAACGAAGAAATGCCGGCAGCCCTTGGCATACAAGGTCCTCGCGACGCGCTCTGCTCCGAGCCCATAGGCATCTGCCTTGACGACCGCAGCGGTATTTCCAGGTGCGGCCATACCGGCCAGCAGCTCGTAGTTTCTGCTGAGAGCGCCGAGATCGATCGTCAGATACCCCGATGCGCCCCCAACAACGCAAGCGTCCTCGATGTGCAGATCGTTCGGTCTCACCGTGTGCATTATCGCTTCCCCGGAACACAAATGTTCACGAGAACGTATTGAAACGATCGTCGAATTTCTCGCCAAAAAGCGATTGATTATTCGATTACGGCGTGATTTTAAGGGGAATGTATTGAAAAACGGAGGAATCCGCCATGTCCGCTCTGGACGCGATTGATCGCAACATTCTCCGCCTTCTGCGACTCGATGCACGGAGCCCAAATGCCAAGCTCGCTACCGAGGTGGGGTTGTCCCCATCGGCCTGCATGAGACGCATCCGGATCATGGAAAAATCCGGCATTATCCGCGGTTACACGGCGCTGGTGGACACATCGAATGTCGAGACGGCGATCGCGGTGATCATCAACATCACGCTCGAACGCCAGACCGAAGAACATCTCGATCGCTTCGAGGCGGCCGTCAGGCGCCACCCGGAAATACGTGAGTGTTTTCTGATGACCGGTGGTTCCGATTACCTGCTGCGTGTGGAGGTCGCCAACGCAGGCGAATTCGAGCGGATCCACAAGGAGATCCTGTCGACCTTGCCAGGCGTGCTCAGGATCCATTCCAGTTTTTCGATCCGGAACGTGCTGGCGACAAAGTCGAAGCGCCGCTAAATTTTCATTCGAGGCCACTGCAGCATCTCAACTTAGGTACCGGGGCGCGGGCCATTCAGTTAGCGACTTCGCCACCGATCGCTGCGGTTCTTCATGTCGATCAGCGAACTCCCGGCCAGCGTGCGACGCAACTCGGCAGCCTTGTAGCGTCGCCGATCATCGACACGCGTTGGGACGGCAGTAGGCTTGCCGGCATCATCGACGGCGACCATAGTGAAGTAGCAAGAGTTGGTGTGCCTTCGAACGCCTGTCCTGATGTCTTCTGCCTATAAACCAATTCCGATTTCCGTGGATGTGCGCCGAGCGTGATTGACCGAGGCACGTGGCCATCCCCAGGAAGCACCCTGCTTTGAGGGTGGTTTGAGCTGTCGGAATCAGGCAGTGCAGACTGATCGGTCTGTATGGCGCTGTGACCATCAAGTCAGTTTGGAGGCGGCTTCACCCCAGATAACAGGTTCGTCGATCTGCCCAAGAGGGTTCAACGCCTTGGAAATGACGCGTGCTTCTTTCGTCAGAAGGTCAATTACTGTCTTTTGACGCGGACCCGAAAGCCTTACCAAGGGAGCTGCAATGCTGAGTGAGGCGACTGCAATCCCTGCCCGGTCGAAAATCGGAACTGCTATCGCAGAAATTCCGTCGTTGATGTTGAAGTCGAACGCAGCAGCTCGCATTTCCCTGATTTCGTTGATCATTGTACGCAGATCAAGCTCATCAATCGGGTATTCGGCGGCGATACGCGGCATGTTGAAGCGGATGATCTGTTCACGCTCTTCGTCAGGCTGAAACGCAAGGATGGCCAATGCGCCTTGGCCGACACCCAATGGAACGCGCCCTCCGACACCGCCATAGAACGTTCGGATAGGATGACTTCCCCAGAAGCAATCGGTGCATATCGCGTCAAACTTAGACCTTTCGATCAATATCACTGCTTCTTTCAACATACCGAACACGCGCAGCAGAGATGGTCTGGCGGCTTCGGAAATGCTGTTCATCTGTCTGGATTTGGCGGCCATACAGAAGAATTCATACGAGAGGCGGTAGTTCTTGTCCGCTTGCTCGACGAGGCCCTCACTGATCAACGTCTTCAGCAGCCGATGTACCGTCGGCAGGCTTACATCCATACCTTGGGCGATATCCTTAAGGCGGGCACCAGCCGCCCCCGACCTGGCAATAGCTTTCAATAGTAAGACCGCCTTGCCTAGACTTGATTGAGACGCGTCGTGGTTTTCCATAATTTAGCGATAATCCGTTATTGATTTAGCATTTCTTCCGTATGCTGGAAGCAAATTGCAGGTTTACGTCACTATCGCAAGATGCCTGATTGTAAGAATTCGTTAATTAGCACTGAATTCCAGCCAGTTCCGGTACGCCGGACGGTCTACCACTGCAAAACCAAAAAGGGGAACTCAATGTCTGAGAATAAAGGCACAATGGAAGCGCGTATCAGCCGCCGTAATTTCAATCTTCTCGGATTGGGGTCGGCCGCTGCGCTTGTTGCAATGCGTGCGGGTCCGAGCTGGGCTGCCGGCGAGAAGATAACTTTTTACGGCTACGGCGGCCAGAGCAAGAAGAACATGCATGAAGTCGTCTTCACGCCCTTCACCCAGGCCACCGGCATTGAGGTGGTTGAAGGTACGTTCGGCGACGAAACCGAAATCATCACTCGCCTGAAATCCGGTGGTGCTGGGGATCTCAGCGTCTACTCAAATGCTGGCTTCGATATGTACAAGCGCTACGTGGACCTAGGAGCCAACTCTGAGCTCAATGAAGACAACATTCCGAACCTGAAGCTTGTTTCTCAGGTGCTGATCGAGCAGATGCGCAAGCTAACTCCAAATGGTAAGCTCTCAGCGATTCCCTACCTCTACGGTACCACCGGCATCGCCTACAACACAAAACACGTATCGCGCGAGGAGGCTAAAAAACTTGGCTACAAGCTCCTTTGGGACAAGCGTTTCTCCGGCAAGATCGCGTTGAGCAACTACGCTCTCGACCGCATCTGGTCGGCGGCGCTTTATACGGGCCAAGACCCGAACAAGCTCAGCGACACCAATGCTATTTTCGCGGCTCTTCGTGAACAGAGGCCGCTCGTCAAGAAATATTGGGAGTCCGGCTCGGAAGTTATGGACCTTCTCGCCAAGGAAGAGGTTGTGGTCGCCGAGACTTGGTCGACGCGGGCGGCGGCGCTGAAGAAAGACAACTATCCAATCGAATATCTCGAACCCGAACAATGCCAGGCTTGGGTCCAGAACTTGTTCGTCCTGAAAGGCGCACCGATGGAGCCTTGCGAAAAGCTCCTCGATCTCATGCTCAAGCCGGAGATCAACTTCGAATATTGCATGCGCACCAATAACGGCTCCGCGCTTGATCCGAGAAAGACGAACTTCCCGGATCAGCTGAAGAACCAGCCCGGCTTCGATCCCAGCGGAACGTTCGAGGGCTTTAATATCCCCGACGGAGCTTACTGGGCGGAACAGATCGACAAGCTTGAGCCACAGTGGCGGCGTGTTGCCAGGGGTGCATGAGCTTTTCGCACAGATGGCCGCGTCAGAGGCGGCCAAATGCGAACCTCAGCCCCCGCTCCGCGACAGGATTAAGTCACTATCATGCTTGAATTTCGATCTACCACACTCCGCTACGGCCCAGTCGTTGCGGTCAACGACATCAATCTCGTCGTTGAAACCGGCGCGTTCGTCGCGTTGCTTGGACCCTCTGGCTGCGGCAAGACGACCTTGCTGCGCTCGGTCGCCGGCCTCGCCGGCAACACGACCGGCGAGATCCTCATCAACGGTCGCCCGGTCACAGACGTGCCGGTCCACAAGCGCAATATCGGCCTGGTCTTTCAAAACTACGCCCTCTTTCCGCACAAGACCGTTTTCGACAACATCGCTTTCGGCCTGAAATATCGTGGCCTTCCAAAAGCCGACATCAAGCGGCAGGTTACCGAAGCCCTAGAAATGGTCCGGCTTCCGCACACGGCAAATCGGTATCCTTCCCAGCTGTCCGGCGGTCAGCAGCAGCGCATCGCCATTGCGCGCGCGATCGTCACGAAGCCGGACGTTCTGCTCCTAGACGAACCTCTCTCGGCGCTGGACGCCAATCTTCGCGCGGATATGCGAAGCGAGATTCGGGCTCTCCAGCAGGCAACCGGCATCACCACGGTATTCGTTACCCATGATCAGGAAGAAGCTCTGGCAATGGCCGACCTTGTCGTCGTGATGAAGGATGGATGCGTCGTCCAAACAGGCTCGCCCGAGGAAATATACCGCACGCCAAAGTCCCGTTTTGTTGCTGAGTTCATCGGTCATGCGAACCTTTTGAAAGCCAAGGTCGTTGAAAGCACCGAAAGCTCTTTTCTTATTGATATCGGCGGCGTGCAAACGCGTCTATCCGGAAATGTTGGTGCAAAGGTCGGCGATACGATCGAGGCAGTTGTTCGCTCGGCGCATATTAAGGTCGGAGCCGCTCAGCAATCGGCGAACCCTGCGCTTCATCTCGGAAAAGTTATCGAGCGGACGTTCCTTGGGGACAAGACAACATATGTCATCGATCTTGAAGGGACGCGCGTCGCTGCATCTGCTGGTGACGATAGCCATCCCCTTCAAGTCGGGGATCTTGCCGAACTGAATTTCGATCCGGCGCGGATTACTCTCCTTGATGCTGACGGTCAATATCTTCCGATAGAAGGAAGGAGCTGAGATGGCGGTGGCTCTTTCTCAAAAAAATGACAGGCTGCGCATCCTCCTACTCTTGGCGCCTGCAATCATCCTGCTTCTTCTGCTGATCGTGGCGCCGACAGCGACTATGATCCGTTACAGCTTCAATACATATATCGGTGGTGGCCGGGACGCATCGGGCCTCAGCCTCGAGAACTGGAAAATGTTCTTCTCGGACCCCTATTATTTCCTGGGGCTCTGGAAGACGATGCGTATCGCTGTTGAGGCAACGGTGATCGCGGTCTTTATCGCCTATCCGGTGGCCTATACGATCGCTTTCAGCTCCCGGGTTTGGCGCCCATTCCTGTTGATCTTGCTCGTGCTTCCCTTCTGGATCAGCTTCATCATCAGAAACCTTGCCTGGATCAATATTCTGGGAGAGCGCGGCGCCATAAATGCGTTGCTGATGGGACTTGGCCTGACCGATAGCCCGCTCAAGTTTCTATACACTGAATTCTCGGTGATACTTGGCATACTGAGCTTTGTGCTGCCCTACATCATCCTGAACATCTATGTGAGCCTCGATGGCATCGACCGGAACTTGCTTCACGCCGCTCGAACGCTGGGTTGCACGTCATGGCAGGCGTTCCTGGAAATAACCCTTCCGTTGTCTCTTCCAGGACTATGCTCTGGCGTCCTCCTGTCGCTCGTCCTCGCTGCCGGCACTTACATCACGCCAGCTCTGTTGGGCGGGCCTGACAATTTCATGTTCGGCAACATCATCGCTGACACGATCAGCCTCGAGCTGAATTGGCCAATGGGCGCGGTTTTGTCGCTCGCATTGACATTTTTGCTGCTGCTTCTCACCGCCATTTACAGCCGCTTCCTTGGCATCGGCTCCATCACGAAAGGATTGACGCGATGAACGCTGATCAACCCGGTGTTGGCTGGCCGCTAAAAATCTTCACGGCGCTGGTCTACATGTTTCTCTTTGGACCCGTCGCCGCGGTGATCCTGCTTTCGTTCAACACCGCCGACTTTGCTTCCTTCCCCATGCAAGGGGTCGGGCTCCGCTGGTTCGCCGAGCTTTTTCAGAACGAGAGTGTCATGCGGGCGCTCAAGACGTCGCTGGTGCTCGGTGTTTTGACCGCCGGCATCTGTGGTGTGGTGGGAGTATTGGCCGCCATTGCGCTTGCCCGATATGAATTTCGAGGTAAGCGGCTCATGAACGTCTTTCTGCTGACACCGCTTCTCGTTCCCGAGACGGTTCTCGCCGTGGGGCTTCTGTTGTTCATGCAGTTGTTCAAGCAGCCGCGCAGTTTTAGCCTACTGTTGATGGGCCACATCATGCTGGCGCTGCCCTATGTGGTTCTGGTCGTTCATGCGCGCCTCATCACAATCCAGAAGACCTTTGAGGAAGCGGCTGCGACGCTGGGTGCCAACCGGTTGCAGGTTTTCCGCGAAGTCACCCTTCCGCTGCTCATGCCAGCAGTTGTCGCAGGGTTGCTGTTGTCATTCACCCTGTCGTTCGACAACGTCACCGCCTCGATCTTTTGGCGGCCGATCGGCACGGAAACGCTTCCCACTGAAATCTACAGCATGCTCCGGGACTCGGTGAGCCCTGAGATCAATGCGCTGGGAACGGTGATGGTCGCGATCACGATCGGGCTGCCGCTGCTGGGTATCGCCTTCTTCCGAATCAGGTCGCAAAGGCGGCTTTAGCCGCCATCGCGCAAGCCGGTCCGAAGTCTCCGGCTTGCGCCTACTTCAACGAAACAGCCGATGCGAAGCTTCTGATGGCGTCGGTCCCAATAACTGTCACCTACAGAGTGAGGAAGAAAGATGGCTAACGAAACCGCAAACAGCAATTCTGTCCAATCCTTTTGGCGTCCCTTCGATACGCCATCCGAAACCTTGATGGACCCACCGCGCCGCGTCGCATCTGGCGACGGCGTCTATGTCACGGACGATGGCGGTCGACTGCTGGACGCTGTCGGTGGGCTCTGGAACGTCAATCTCGGCTATAGCCAGCCATCGATCACTCAGGCGATAACGAAGCAACTCGAAGAACTGGCCTATACATCAGTGTTCAAAGGCAACACCACCGGCGTGGCGGAAGAGCTTGCCCAGACCCTCGTCGACGACTGGTTCGGCGCCGACGGAATGGCAAGAGTATTTTTCACGTCCGGCGGGTCCGACTCCGTCGAAACCGCTCTACGTCTTGCACGCCAGTATTGGAAAATCCTGGGGCAGAACGACCGCTACAAGTTCATCTCCCTTAAGCGTTCGTATCATGGCACCCATTTCGGCGGCTCCTCCGTTAGCGGAGGCGCTCATCTGCGCCGCAACTACGAGCCATTAATGCCGGGTTGCTTTCACATTCCCGCGCCGATCACCTACCGCAACGCTTTTGACGAAACTTCTCCGGAACGTCTCGCGCAGATTTGCGTGCGTCTGCTCGAGGAGGAGATTATCTTCCAGGGGCCCGAGACCGTCGCTGCGTTTATCGCTGAACCGGTTCAGGGTGCTGGTGGCATCATCGTTCCTCACGAGAGCTTCTGGCCGATGGTGCGCGAGGTTTGCGACAAGTATGGAGTGCTTCTGATCGCCGATGAGGTCGTGACCGGTTTTGGTCGTACCGGGTTCGATTCCGGCGTACGAGGCTGGGGCGTGAAGCCGGATATGATGATCCTGGCGAAGGCGATCACTTCCGGATACTTCCCCTTCGGTGCAACGATGATCGGCGAAAAAGTCGCGCAGGCCTTCGAGAACACCAAGGGTCCGGTCGCGAATGTCGGCCACGGATACACGAACTCCGGTCATCCTGCAGGATGTGCGGCTGGTCTCGCTACGCTGAAGCTCACACGCGAGCTTGGCGTGGTCGAAAATGCTGGCCCTCTGGGTGAGCGCCTCATGGCTGGACTTCAGCGCATGAAGGACAAGCACGAGCTGGTTGGAGACGTGCGCGGTCGGGGACTTATGGCAGCGGTCGAACTCGTCTCCGATCGGTCCGCCAAGACGCCGCTCGGCGCCGAGATGATGAAGCGCTTCGTCAAGGCAACCGCAGCCAACGGTGTATTGGTGCGCCAAGGCGGTCACATGATCATCCTATCGCCTCCTTTGACCATCCAGGCGTCGCAAATCGATGAGATCGTCGATGCGATGGACAAAGGCTTGTCCAGCTTGTGATCGATTGACAGCGCCCATACCGCGAGCCGGAAACTTGCCCGCTCGCGGTGAAATCGCACGAAACGTTTTTGATTTCCCGGCTGCTGGGTTCCAAGTCACACCGACTTGGTGCCCAGCGTATCGATTCATAAATTCTTATAATCAGAATAATAGTGACTCATAAATATCAATTAAAAGAAACTAGTTAACATTTGTTCGTTTATTGTCCTTTCTCATGAGAACAAAAGAATAAGTCGAATAGGGGAATGTGACGCAAAGGGCTGCGCTGCGGTAATTGCCGCAAATCGCCAGCGCACGCGTAATGTTCGAGTCCACCTGGTCGAAAATAGAGGCAACGAGCCGGAGCGCGGTTCACTCCTCCCGCTTTTGATCGGGCCGATAGCGGCTCGATCCGAGAGAATTGTCGTCTAGGACCGTCCATGGCTCAGGACATCAAACGAGCAATTTGACTGGAAGAAAATGCACCTGTCGGATTCAGCATGATCGCTCGTCAGGTAACTGTTTTCGATAGAGGCCTGAACGCGACATTAGACGCCAAAGTCGCGCCATCAGGTCCGACTTACTTCAAACAGGGAGTGCGCGAAAAAATGCTAAATCGGCGGCAGGAACTGGTCACACTCTTTTTGCTGGCGCCTTCGCTCGTCATGTCAGTGCTATTACTTGTGGTGCCGCTGCTGGTGGTGATTGCCTATAGCTTTGCTGGCCGGGATGCCTATGGCGGCGCTGTCACCGGCTTTACCCTCGCAAGCTATATCGAACTACTTCAGCCAACTTATCTGCCGATCTTCGTAAACTCGTTGCAGATTGCGGCGGTATCGACCGCTGTTTGCCTTCTTATCGGCTATCCGATCGCCTACTTCATAGCATTTCGTGCTGGTAGGCATGCCGGGCTCCTGCTCGCACTGCTGCTCATCCCGTTCTGGATCGACTTCATGATCCGCATGTCGAGCTGGATGGTCCTGATGGGTCGGAACGGCACGATCAACGGAATTCTGAGCGGCATCGGGATGATCGATGAGCCAATCAGGATGATCGGTACCTATCCGGCGGTGACGGTTGGCATGCTCTACGCGTTTCTGCCGACGACTGTGCTGCCGATCTACGCCGCGCTTTCCGGCATCAACAAGCGTCTGCTTGAGGCTGCGGACGATCTCGGCGCCGGGCCGATCGAGGCTTTTTGGCGGGTAACCTTTCCGCTTTCTCTCCCAGGCGTGATGGCGGCGATGCTCTTCGTCTTCGTGCCGGCTATGGGCGTCTATGCGATTCCCGTTCTCCTCGGCGGTGGCAAGAGCATTATTCTCGGCAATCTGATCGTCCAGCTCTTCCTGGATTTCCGCAATATTCCCCTGGGGGCCGCAGTTTCGGTCGTCATGCTCGTGGTGTCTTCGGTCATCATCGTTTTCTATATGCGCATTCTGCGCAGGGTCGAGGAGGCGCACGCATGAAGCTTTCCCGCCTCGCCGGCTTCTATGTGCCGGTCGTCACAATCTTCGGCTACGTGTTCCTGTTCGCGCCGCTTCTAGTGCTGGTCATCTATTCCTTCAACGCCGGCCGCTCGACCGTCGTGTGGGCAGGTTTCTCGATGGACTGGTACGCACAAGCGCTGAACGACCGCGGCCTGCAACGCGGGCTTCAGGTCAGTGCGATTGTTGCAGTGCTCTCTGCAGTCATCAGCACGGCAATCGGGACAAGTGCTGCGCTTGCCGTCATCAAGCGGTCCTTTCCCGCGAAGAACCTTTTTTCGACCATTCTGATCGCGCCGCTCGTGCTGCCGGAAATCGTGCTGGCGGTTGGCCTTCTGGTGACGACCGTTTGGTCAGGTATCGCACTCGGCTATGTGACGCTCGTAGCCGGTCATGTGCTTGTTTCCGTGCCTTTCGCATTTCTGATCGTCCGTGCGGCCGCCGCGGGTCTCGACCCTCGGCTCGACGAGGCGGCAGCCGATCTCGGTGCCAATGGCGCTCAGACTTTCATGCGTGTCACGCTGCCGCTCCTCATGCCCGCCATCCTTTCGGCGACGCTTCTGTCGGCGGTCATTTCCTTCGACAATTTCGTGATGTCGACCTTCGTTTCGGGCGTCGGAACCACGCCGCTTCCGATCCAGATCTACTCGATGTTGAAGACCGGCTTAACACCGAAGATCAATGCGCTCGGCACGATGCTGCTCGCTGTCAACGTATTGGCCATTCTGCTCGTCATGGGACGCTACCTGAAGACAATTCGGAGTACTGGATAACGACTTTCAACACACCCAAAAAAGAAAGGGGAACTACAATGCTGAAATACGGACTCCTTATTGCAACAACGAGCCTGCTTCTTGCGGGAACGGCGCTCAGCGCAACCGCCGAGGAACTTCACATCTACGCCTGGGGCGGCGGAGAGGTGCCACAGGAAATCGTCGATGACTTCGCGAAGGAGACTGGCATCGATGTCACCATGGATACGTACGATTCCAACGAGACCATGCTGGCGAAGTTGTCGGCGGGCGCTTCAGGCTACGATCTCGTCGAGCCGACCCAAAATGCGGTACAGGTTCTCGCCAAGCAGGGCCTGCTACTCGAACTGGACCATTCCAAGTTGCCAAACCTTGGCAATCTGGGGGCTACCTTTAAGGACGTTTCCTATGACCCCGGCTTAAAATTCAACGTACCTTATGTTTGGGGCACCACGGGGCTCGCCTACAACGATGACTGCGTCAAACAACCCGTGACGAGTTGGAAAACGCTATGGGATCCGCAGTACCAGGGTCGCATCTTCATGCTCGACAATATGCTTTCGGCCTACATCGTCGCCCTCCAGGTCAACGGGTTCCATGCAGGAACGAGCAAGCCTGAGGAAATCGAAAAGGCGACGCAGTCGTTAATCGAGCAGAAAAAGGTTCTCGGCGGATACAATAGCAGCAGCTTCCCCGAACTTGTTTCCTCCGGAGAAGCATGCATCGTCCAGGCATGGAATAACAACGTCAGCCAGGTCCTCACGGAAAATCCGAAGGTCCACTACGTCATTCCGGACGAGGGCGGATCGATGTGGATTGATGGTTTTGCCATTCCCAAGAACGCCAAAAATATCGAGGCAGCCTACAAGTTCATGGACTACATCATGAAGCCTGAGGTCGCGGCCAAGGCGGCAACCCTCAGCAAGGCCGCTACCGTCATCGACGCAGCGAAGGCGCTGCTGCCGAAGGAAGTGGCCGACAACCAGGCAATCTACCCGGCGGCCGACAAGCTGAAGAAGGTTGATTTCATCCTTGATGTCGGGGACGCCATGAAACTCTATCAAGACGGTTGGACAAAGCTGAAGACTGCCCAGTAGTCACAAGCCGATCGTTTCATTCCGTGACAGGTCAACAGACCTGTCACGGATCTGCTTTGACTCTCGACAGGGTTAGTATTCTCAATGTCCAACGATGAAATGAGCAAACCGCCCAAAACGCGGCAGACGGCCGTGGAACTGGTCGATGTCTGCAAGGTGTTCGAGACCTCGGTTACGCCTCCGGCCTATGCTGTGGACCATCTCAGCCTAAAGATAGCTTCGGGTGAGTTCTTTACCTTTCTCGGTCCTTCTGGCTGCGGAAAGACCACGACGCTGCGGATGATCGCAGGCTTCGAAAGCCCGTCTGCAGGGGAAATCCTGCTCGACGGCCGCGACGTTTCGGGGTTGCCAGCCCATCTGCGGAACACCAATACAGTTTTTCAAAGCTATGCGCTGTTTCCGCATCTTTCGGTCGAGGACAACGTCGCGTTCGGTCTCTCGGTAAAACGAGTTCCCCGCAGTGAACGGAACGACCGTGTCGCAGCTGCGCTTGATCTGGTGCGCATGCGTCACGCCGCCGGGAGAAAGCCGTCGCAACTGTCCGGTGGTCAACAGCAACGCATCGCATTGGCGCGCGCCCTGGTCAATGAACCCTCCGTTCTCCTGCTAGACGAGCCGTTCGGCGCCCTCGATCTCAAGCTCCGGCGCGAAATGCAGATCGAGGTCAAGGAGATGCAGCGCCGGCTTGGCATTACGTTCATCTTCGTCACACATGACCAGGAGGAAGCGTTAACGATGTCGGATCGCATCGCTGTGATGAGCGCTGGGGTAATTCAACAGGTTGATGACCCTGTAGGGATCTATGAGCGCCCCGCCGATCGGTTCACCGCAAGTTTCATCCGCGATATGAATATGCTTCCTGCGAAAGTCGTGGAGCGTCAAGACGACGTTTTTGAAGTTCTGGCAGCAGAAACCCGATTGAAACTGAAATGTACAGCTGGATTGGTCGTCAATGCGGATTGCACGGTCGCGATGCGGCCAGAAGCCTTGACGTTCACTCGTAGGGAGGCCGACGACGTCGTCTTTACTGGTCAGATTGAAAGTGACGTCTATGTCGGGGCCGACCGTCTCTACTCTATTCGTCTCAACGGGGGGGCGGCAATAGTCGCGCGCGTTCGTAATACGCGAGAGCAACGTTTGCTACGCGCTGGCGAGACGGTCCATATGTTTTGTCCGGGATCGGCGATACATCTTCTTTGTGATCAAGACAGAAGGTGAACTGCCCGGACGGCAGCGTTTAAGGGGGGGAAGGCTCGGCGTCGGATCCCTGCTGGAAGCTCCGACAACAGACCCGCCCATGAGCGCTTACATGCTCATGCAATAAAAGGTTCGATTGATGGCTATTTCAAATTCGCTTCTATCAAGGCTCAAAGACCCCACGCTTGTCACCGATAAGGCATTTATTGCGGGGCAGTGGCAAGCGACGGGCGAGAACGGTGCCAGTTTCGAGGTTACCAATCCATCGACCGGCGACGTGATCGCCGTCTTGCCCGATATGACACGCGTGGATGCCGCTGGTGCCATTGACGCAGCTTTTAAGGCGCAGAAGCTATGGGCAAGGAAGACTGGGAAAGAGCGAGCCGCCGTCCTGCGAAGGTTGTTTGACATGATGGTCGCGAATGCGGACGACCTGGCTGTCATTTTGACCGCGGAAATGGGAAAGCCGCTCACCGAGGCCAAAGGTGAAATCCTGTATGGTGCGTCCTACGTGGAATGGTTCGGCGAGGAAGCAAAGCGCATTTACGGTGACACGATTCCCGGTCATCAACAGGACAAGCGCATCATCGTATTGAAGCAGCCAATCGGAGTTGTCGCCTCGATCACACCCTGGAACTTCCCCAATGCCATGCTGGCGCGAAAGTTCGCCCCGGCCATCGCGGCCGGTTGCTCTATCGTGTCGAAGCCGGCGTCGGAAACGCCTCTCTCGGCTCTTGCGCTTGCTGTTCTTGCAGAGCGGGCCGGGCTGCCGGCTGGTTTGTTTAACGTCGTGACCTCGACGAAATCAGCCGATATTGGTCGAGAATTCACCGAAAACGACAAGGTCAGGAAGCTGACCTTTACGGGCTCAACAGATGTCGGCAAGATCTTAATGCGCCAAGGCGCTGAGCAGATCATGAAGCTCGGGCTGGAGCTTGGCGGCAACGCGCCATTTATCGTCTTCGATGACGCCGATCTCGATGCTGCCGTCGAAGGCGCGATGATTTCGAAATATCGCAACAACGGCCAAACCTGCGTTTGCGCCAATCGCCTCTACGTGCAGGCCGGGGTGTATGACGCGTTCGCGGAGAAGCTCGCGGCTCGTGTATCGACCATGAAGGTTGGCGATGGGTTCGAGGACGGCGTCATGGCTGGTCCGCTCATTACTGAAAAAGCCGTCGCCAAAGTCGAGGAGCACATTGCCGATGCACTCAAAAAAGGTGGCGCCATCGCAGTAGGCGGCTCGCGGGACGTCCGTGGCGGTCTGTTCTTCCAGCCAACCGTTCTGACGGGCGTAACCTCTGCAATGAAAGTGGCAAAGGAGGAGACCTTTGGTCCCGTTGCACCGTTGTTCCGGTTTGAAACTGAAGACGATGTTGTCGAGATGGCCAATGATACCGAATTCGGTTTGGCCTCTTATTTCTATGCTAAGGATCTTTCGCGCGTATTTCGCGTCGCGGAGGCCTTGGAATACGGGATGGTCGGGATCAATACAGGGCTGATTTCCACAGAGGTCGCGCCCTTTGGTGGCATCAAGCAGTCGGGGCAGGGTAGAGAGGGTTCGAAATACGGAATCGATGACTATGTCGAGATCAAATATCTTTGCGTGAGCATTGAAGACTGACCTCCCAACAGTCCCGAGCGTGAGATCGGCACTTAGCCGCCGAGACCTCGGGAAAGCACATGGACTGTTAGAGAAGCGGGCGAGAATTTCGCCCGCTTTCGTGTTTCCTGGCGGCATTGTCCTTGAGGGGTTCGTTGTTTTTTTCCTGATAGGGCCGTCGCATAATGCGTTTGTATGCAAGCTGATCTCTCTTGGCGAACTACCAAGGTAGCTGTCTTCCTCGGCTAGAATTCTAAATAATAGAATCGTTAAGCTAAATAATATCGAATAAAAGAATTTCGTTGACACCCTGCCGATTCTCTGGTCAGTTTTCGGCAACAAAAAGAAAAGTGGGAACTGTCCTGAGTGACCGCCAATGAACCGGTCGTTCCAGGGTGAGAGGTGTAACCGAAGTGCATCCGCGCTCGAGTCTTGCCTCAGAAAAACTTACCAACCTGAAGAGGTCTAGGTCGTGAACGACGGACCTTTGGCCGTGGTTTCGGCTGCGCTTTCGTATGCACTTCCGTTTGATGGAGAGGGAACTCATGAAAAATTTGAAAACGGGTTTCGGCGCGCTGGTTCTTGCCAGCCTTCTTGCCGGCGGCGTGATGGGGCCTTCGCCCGCATTTGCCGCCAAGACAACACTGACATTGGGTGCGGCGGCAAATGATGTCGGCACGCTTGATCCACACTACGCGACGAGCACATCCGACAGAACCCTGGTTGCGTGGATTTACGGCGCGCTCGTCCGGTTTGCTCCGGGATCCACTGATCCGGCAACGCTAGAACCTGATCTGGCCGAGAGCTGGCAATCCAGCGACGACAAGCTCGTTTGGACCTTCAAGTTGCGGTCCGATGTCAAATGGCAGGCTGGCTATGGTGAAGTCACCGCTGATGACGTGGTGTTCAGCCTCGACAAGGCTCGCGATCCGAAGCGATCCGCGTTTTCTGCCGATTTCGCGGCTTTCGACAAGGTCGACGCGGTCGATCCTCACACTGTCCGCATCACGCTTTCGAGGCGCGTTCCGAACCTGCTTGGCCTCGTGACGAACTACGCCGGCGGCTTCATCGTCTCAAAGAAGGCTTTCGAAGAGCGAAAGGAAGGTTTTGCTCGCGCGCCGGTCGGGTTTGGTCCGTTCGAGGTCAAGTCGATCGTCGCCGGTCAGAATGTCAGCTTCGTTGCCAACAAGGATTACTTCCGGGGTGCCCCCAAGCTGAGCACCCTCAACTACCGCTTCATCAACAACAATGCGTCGCGTGACCTTGCCTTCGTCGCCGGTGAAATCGAGGCCGCTGCAGGTCTTGCCAACAAGAACTGGCTTCAGCGGACCGAACCGCTTCCGGGCGCGGTGATCGATGTGTTCTATCCGGCGGAAGTCAGCCTGCTCCATATCAACATCACAAAACCTCCGTTTGACGATATCCGTGTACGCGAGGCTCTCGCCTACGCGGTTAACCCGCAAGCAGTCGTCGAATTCAAGGGCGCACGGTTCACAACCCGGCCGACATCCGTCGTCCCGTCGAACAATTTGGGTTATCTCAAGGATGCAGGCGTCTTCCCTTATGATCCGGCAAAAGCAAAGGCCCTTCTCAAGGACGCTGGCTTTGGAGATGGCCTGACATTCTCGATGCTGTCGAGCCAGCTGCCGGAATACGAGACCACTGCCCAGGTCCTCCAGGGTCAGGTTGAGGATTCAGGCATCCACATGCAGTTGCAACCGGTCGAGCACGCGAGCTGGCATCAGATGATCCGCAAGGATCTAAGCCCCGTCGTACTTTACGGAGCGGCACGCTTCCCGATCGCCGACATCTTTCTCACCCAGTTTTACGATTCTGCTTCGATCGTCGGCCAGCCAGGCGCGGTAACGAACTTCAGTCATTGCAACGTCGCGGACAAGCAGATCAGAGAAGCTCGAACCGAGATCGATCCGGCCAAGCAGATTGCCCTATGGCAAGAAGCTCAAAGACTGATCCTGAAAAACGTATGTGCGATTCCGATCACCGAAACAAGCCAGGTGTGGGTCCACAATCAAAAGCTCAAATGGGGCTTTGACCTTAAGGGATCGATGTCGCTCGGTCCGTTGGTCACCGAAGCGACCCACTTTGAAGACTAGAGCGATGTAGACGCGCTCCAGAAAATACAGGCACGAGGGCCTTGAGGCCGGAACAGCTTCCGCTGTCCGGCCTCTCAATATTTAGAACGCACAAGCTCCGTCAGTGCGCTGCAGGCGCGGTCTGATCAGCTGACTCGCGCTGCGTCAGGGCAGGCATTCCCGCAACTGACCGACCTGATCTTCGACCCAGGCATCGTTCATCATGTCGAGTGGTGCGTTGAAGGAGAAGGCCATGTTGACCTCGTACATGCCTGAAGCCATCCGCGGCAGGCCCACGCCGCCTTCTCCGAAAAAGAAGAAGCCCTGGTTGACGGCGTAGCCGCGCTGCTTTGCCTCAAGCACCTGGTTGCGAATAATGTCGCGGTCCACAGGACGTATTGACGGATGGGCCTGATATCGCTCGGCATTTGCATCGAGGATCTGCTCAACGACATTCTCCGCGAGTAGCGACATCAATGCGAGGCTGCCGGCTCCCACGCCCATCGGAACCCGGGCGCCGAGGCCCATTGCAAACTGGTGCCGAGAAGAGCGGCTGATCATTTCAGCGCAGATCGCGTCGATACCAGACTGAACAAGGAGATATACATTGAACCCGGTTCTGCGGGCGAATTCGGTCAT
Source organism: Allorhizobium ampelinum S4 (assembly GCF_000016285.1). Classification (NCBI taxonomy): domain Bacteria; kingdom Pseudomonadati; phylum Pseudomonadota; class Alphaproteobacteria; order Hyphomicrobiales; family Rhizobiaceae; genus Gillisella; species Gillisella ampelina. The sequence goes on from NC_011982.1 coordinate 113,062, forward strand.
TCCGGGACGATATCTCTGGACCAGAGGCTCAAGTCGTTCCTGCCGACGCGCAAGCATCGGTACGGCGGTGCCCAGGCGATAGTGTCCATAACGCTCGGTCGGCTCCGCAAAACCTTTTGACACCATAGCCGCCAAAGTGCGGTGCGCCGCGGGTTTCGCAGTACCTATCCGGCTCGCGATCTCGGCAAGGCTATAACCCTCTGGCCCCACCTCTCCAAGCAGCAGCAATATGTCAAGTGCGCGTTCGGCATTTGAAGAAGAAGCGGAAAATTTCATCGACCGAAAATTCCAGTTAAGAGAACGATTTGCGCTTGATCATGACAACTATCAGAATTTGCGCGGCGCGATGTGTCAATACTTCGCCCAAACACGCAATCCTGTCAAACATTAGAAGGGTTCAGATCCAGATATTTGCTTGAAGCCGCAGGTGGCCAAACGGCGCGTAATCCTAGCGGTGGCAAGTCGCGGTCGTGCTACAGGGGGCTCCCCCACGCAAAAAAACCATCTCATATGCGGCTGGGCATCACGCGAATTGCGGTGCAGTCGCCACTATATGAGATGGGCTTGGAATTCAACACCCGAAGGCGGGAGGTGTTCTTACATGGCCGCCGGAGCGCCCACGTCATGCTCGGAGAAGCGGGTGAACCGCAACGGGGTGGGATCAACGATCGGGTCGTCGTTGATGATCTGATCGGCTGCGAGCCGACCTGCGCCCGGTCCGACGCCAAATCCATGCCCGCTAAACCCGGACGCCACGTAAAGGCCGGGCAATTGAGGAACTGGACCGATTGTAGCGACCGCATCCGGCGTCGAGTCGATCCAGCTTCCCCAGGCGTGGGACACACCGATTCCGGAAAGCTCCGGAAAACTTTCCATCAAAGCCTTCATGGCGAGTTCTACCGTCTTCGCGTCCGGTGCTGGGTTGAGCACCCGCATTTTCTCGAAAGGCGAAACGCTACTCAAAGTCCACCGGGCCAGAGCCTCGGGCCCGGTTACCGCGAAGCGGCTGATCCCGAGCGACAGGCTCGTCGACCAGCGCGCCTTGAACATTGGCATGAACTGCTGCGCATACCGGAAGGCCTGAGGTGTCAATTCGACCTTTGCCCGTCCGCGGATGGAAACGGTATAGCCGCCCTCTGCGCGCGGTCTGAAGGTGAACGATGGGGTGGAGAAACCACCCTCGATCACCTTCGCGCCTGGCTTGGTCGCGAAAGCTGTTGCCCTTACACCAACCTGCGGGAAACTGATCCCATGCCAACGGAAGAACATCGAGGTCCAGGCGCCCGCGGCGCATAGTACGCGTGACGTGCGGATGCTTCCGTTCTCGGTGACGACGCTGTGTATTTTGCCGGCCTGTGTTTCGATGCCTCTGGCGGCGCAGTTCTGGTGGATCGTCGCCCCATGCCTCTGAGCCGCCTTGGCAATAGCCGAGCACGCCATTGTCGGTTCCGCGAACCCATCGGTCGGAGAATGAACGCCGCCGATCCATTGCGTGGTGGAGCCGGTAGCGGCAGCCTTGATTTCGGCACTGGACACCATGCGGCTTTGAACGCCATAGCCGCCCGCCATCTTCACCCATTTTTCCCAACCGGCGAGCTCTTTCTCGCTGCTCGTAACATACATCAGGCCCCTGCGGACAAAGCTTAGATCCGGACCGATTTCGTCGGATAGTTCCTGCCATGCTGCGAGCGACCACTTCGCCAAAGGAAGCTCGCGCTCGTCGCGATTCTGCTGCCGCACCCAGCCCCAGTTTCTGCTGGATTGCTCGGCCGCAACGGCACCCTTTTCGATGACGGCGACGCTGTGACCTTTCTTGGCAAGATAGTAGGCGGCCGAAATGCCGGCGATGCCGCCGCCGATGACGACGACATCGGCTTGCTCGGGCAGCTTGTCGTTGCTGTTCACCCGAACGAGTTTGAACGGGATATCGCGTGATAGAGCGTCCATCGGATCAGCCCTTCGCACGCGCATGGTCGGCAATACGAGACGCCAGCGTCTTCAGATGGCTCTGGATCTCGGGAAGCTTTTTGCCGCGCAAAGACGTTGCTTCGTCCATGTAAAGGCTGCGGTTCATCTCGATCTGCAGGCTATGAATGTTTTCCGCTGGATTGCCGTGTTTGCGGACAGCTTCCGCGCCGATGAAGTGCGCGTTGTGCGTCACCCGATACCCGAAGCTCCGCAAGACTTCGGTTGCAAGTTCAAGGAGATCCTTGCCGCTGGTCTGGCCGTTGCGATCTCCCAGATCGAAGTCCGACCGGCGCTGGCCTGCGTCCGGCGCGCTCGGCGAGGGCATGGCAGGCATCGAATGGCAGCTCAGATGATAGGCGACACCATGCTCGGCTTTGAACTTCTTCAGAAGGCGGGTCACCTCGTTGTGGTAGGGCCAGTAGTAGTTGTCGATACGGCTTGCGACCTCGGCGACCGAGAGAGGCGCATCGTAGACAGGCTTTGTTCCAGCGCAGACCGTGGGGATGAGACCAATCCCCGTCTTCGTCTTAGGGCCGGGCTGCAGAGCCACAGGCCATTCGCCGGTCAGCTGACTCGGGTCGATATCGAGTTCATTCCTGTTGAGATCGATATAGATGTTTGGAAATTCCGCGAAGAGCCAGGTGGCGCCGCTGTCGACGACATCCAGGTAGCATTCTTCGACATACATCGAGATCGAGCGCTGCAGATCCTTCAGAAGAGCAACCGTGCGAAAATCGTGAGGATATTTTCCTCCGCTTCTCGGGGTTTCGAACAGGACAGGTGCGGCAGGGACTGTTGGGTCGACGCGCGTGAACACTCCCGATTTGACATCCATAAGCATTTAAAGTTCTCCGGTGTGGCGTGAGCCGATATTCTTTCATGACGAAACGCGGTGCGGACCCTTGGCCCTGCATCGCGATTGCTCTGCTTCAGTTTTCAGATGGGTTCAGTCGTTAGGCGACCTCATCTGCTCTTGGGCTTGAGATCTGGCCGGCGCGGTCCGCAAGGGCGGAAAGCAATGGGGTGAAACCATCCGTCGTCAGTTTTGAGATAGCGACGAGAATGGTGTTCCTCCCGTCTTCGGTGAGGCTTTCCGCACCGATCAGGCGAAACTTCTCCATGACCTGTTCGGCGCTCATCGGATTTGCGACATCGCCAAGAGGGAAGAGAACCGTGCGGCTCTCCGGCCCATTGCCCTGGTCAATGATGACTCGGGACGGCGTTCCTTTTGGAAAGCTGTCATTGAAATCAGAGTGTGCGACCATCTCGATGCGAGATGAAAGTTCGAGGATTTCTGGGTCCCGCAGGCTCGCGGGGTCCATTGGCTGAAGTGCCTGACGTCCCCGCAAAGCCGCCAGCGCGCAGCTGAAATAATAGCTGTATTGCGCTCCCTCGAGCGAGCGTGGTGCGCGCTCGTTCGACAGCTCGGTTCCTCGCTGAAAGGTCTCGATCCGAAGACTTTTGATCGGTGCATCTGGCCGGCGCAACTCGAGGATCGCGTCGACAGCGCCATGCATGTAACGGCAGCAGGCGTATGGCTTGAGGTAGCAGTCGCCAATCCACCAATGTTCGCCAAGTTCACCTGTCAAAACGGAACGGGTATAGAGCGTCTCGTTGTCGAGTAGATCGAGCGGACCGGTAGCACCAGCCTGGGCTCGGAATGCCGCAGTCAATCCAGCGACAACCGCTGGCGGAATGAGTTCCTTTACGGTGCTTCCCTGATAACGCGAGGTGCCCTTCTTGTATCCGATCGGGCCTTCAGCGCCTGCGATCCCGATTGCGTTCGCCATCTGGGACGGCGAGAGCTTCAAAAGCCTACCAACTGCTGCAGCGACGCCGAAGTTGACCCAGCGGCCACTCGCATAGCTGTCGATCGTTTCCGTCGGGCGGGCGGTCGCGACACGCAGGGCAACATCGTAGCCGATCGCAATCGCTTCAAAAATGTCCTCGTCGGAGGTCCCAATCGCTTGACCGACCGCGATGGCTGCCGGGATGATGCCTGCACCTGGATGGCCAGCGGCGCCCCGATGGCCGTCATCGATGTCGAGCGCGCTCGCGGCCGCCGCGTTCGCCATCGCCGCGCCAGCGATCGACAGGGATTGATCAGTCATCCAGACTGTGGACGGTCCCTTCCCGTAGCTCGCGATGGCAGCACGGCGGGCCGCGAGCGCAAGGTTCGAGTGCAGGCCTGCGGCGGTCGCGGCAAGAAGATCCGCGATCAGGATCGCGCAAATATCCTTGGTCGCTTGCGGCAGGCTACCGGCAGGATGGGTAGCGGCGAAGGTGGCGAGTTGTTCGATTGCATGCATGATAATGAGAACACCGTTTCTTTTTAGAGCACTGACCGTACCGGGGCCTTTGAGCCATTTCCCGCAGGCTTCTTCGTCTGCGAGAGGCGAGGAAGACCCGAGCACCTGCGATCCGATGGTTCGCCTGCTTTCGTCCCGGCACGATCTGGCGCCGTTATTTTCCGATTGCGCGAGCGAGCCCGATGACCCGTTCGAGCAGGACCATGAGGGAGACACTCAAGAGGATGAGGAGGACCGACAGCGCAGCGATCTGTGGGTCGGTTCGCTCAGTCGTGTAACGATAGATTGCCACCGGTAGTGTCGACAGGGACTGTCCAGCCAGGAACAAGGTGATCGCGACCTCGTCAAATGAGATGAGGAATGACAGCAGGGCCGCACCTGTGATCGAAGGGGTAAGAGTAGGCAAGGTAATCCGCCGAAACACCGTAAGCGGCCTTGCGCCGAGGCTCGCTGCGGCCGACTCAATGTCGGCAGGCATCGTCTGCAGACCGGTGACCAATATCCGGATAACGAAGGGTGTCACGATCATGGTATGGGTAAAGACGAGCGCGAAGTACGATCCGTTGAGCTTGAGTTGCACGAACACCAGAAGAAGCCCAAGACCCAAGATGATCGAGGGTACGATCAGCGGCGCCGTGAAGAGCGCGATGAGCGAATTGGCAAACGGGATCTTCGAACGCACCAGCGCGTAGGAGGCTGCGACCCCGAATGCCAATGACAGGATTGTCGCAGCGATCGCAAGCGTCACGCTAAGTTTCAGGCCCGCGAGAAATCGCTCATTGCTCAAAACCGCCGAGTACCACCGAAAGCTCCAGCCGGAAGGTGGAAATGCAAGGTTGTTGTCGGCACTGAATGACATCACGATCGCGGGCAAGAGCGGCGCCAAAAGCAGCCCGAACAGAATGACCAAGAGGCTGCGGCTTAAGATATGGGTCACGACAACACCCCCGATTTAGCACGCGTCCGCATATCCCAGACGCGGATAAGTCCCATGGTGAGAATGAACAGCCCGAGGAGAACCATCGACATGGCCGATGCCAGTGGCCAATCGAGAATTTCCAGGGCCTGGGTGAAGATCTCTGTCGGCAGCAGGAAGACGCGTCCCCCGCCAAGCAGGGCTGGCGTCACAAAAGCCGATATTGCCAACACGAATGTCAGAATGCAGCCAAGCGTGACGCCCGGCAGGCTGAGCGGTAAAGTGATCCGGAAGAACCGGCGTGCCGGCGTTGCGCCCAGCGAACTGGCAGCGTCCTCAACATTCGGATCGATCTTTCCAAAGCCGGACAGCAAGCAAAGAGCCATGTAGGGCATCATGATATGGGTCAGGCCGATCACGACGCCCGGATAGTCGTTGACTAGGCGCACATTGGCGAAACCGATCCAATGAATGAAATCCTCCAGCGGGCGCAAGATTAGCATCCAGCTGTAGGTTCTCACGACTGCGCTGAGGAGGAGAGGTGAGACCGTCAGCAGAACGAGCGTCCCTTTCCACCTTGATGTGGTGCGGTACAGGTAAAGCGCAATCGGGTAGGTCAAAATGCATGCGAGAAGCGTGACCAGCAGGCTCAATATGATCGATCGGATGACGATCTCTCGCGAGAAGGGGTCTGTGAAGAATTTCTCGTATGCGGAAATCCCGAGTTCAGGGATCAGCACGCCGCCTTCAGCGGAGCCATAAAACGAGATCAGGGCAACTGAGAGGATTGGCAAGACAAAGAAGAAGCCGATCACAAGGAGCATCGGGAGGCTGAGCAGCCATCCGACTGCCGCGCCAGCCGACGTTGTTTCGTCGTTGTGAGCCATCAATTCGCCTTCCGTTCGAAGACAAAGCCGCTGGCCACCGGCCAGTCCAATGTGACCTGTTGCCCGGGTTCCAGGCTGCGCCAGGCCGAAGACGAGCCCGGTATTTCCGCTGTCATCGCGATCCCTTGGGTATCACAAGCGACTGAAACGATATCTCCTGCATAGGTGACCTTGCGGACCGAAGCGGGGACGCGGTTTCGCCCAGCCTCGCTCGGGGTTGAGCTCGGCAGGACTTCGATCGAACTTGGCCTGATCAGAAACTGAACGGGTCCCTTGAGCGAAGGCTTGGCAAGCTTGATGGACAGCCCCGTGTCTGTCTTGATCTGCTGACTCGCATCGCCATCCGCATTGCTGATGCCGTCGATACTGTTCACGCGACCGATGAAGTTGGCGACGAAACTGCTTGCCGGGTTCTCGTAGATCTCCGTGGGTCGACCGTACTGGACGATCACGCCTTCATTCATGATGGCAACGTGATCGGAGATTGCCATCGCTTCGGACTGATCGTGCGTGACGAAGATGGCAGTCGTTCCCAGGCGTTGCTGCAGGTCACGAATTTCGTCCTGCATTTGCTCGCGAAGCTTGGCGTCGAGGTTGGAAAGTGGCTCGTCGAGAAGGAGGAGATCGGGGTGGATGACCAGAGCGCGGGCCAGTGCGACGCGCTGTTGCTGACCGCCGGAAAGCTGGCGCGGGCGGCGTTGACCGAGCGCTCCGAGCCTGACCATCTCCAGAATCTCGCCCGCCCTGGATCTGGCTTCCTTCCGGTTGACGTTTCGCATTTCCAGGCCGAACGCGACATTGTCCAGCACCGTCATGTGCGGGAACAAGGCGTAGTTCTGGAAGACGAGACCAATATTTCGTTTGTAGGTCGGCAGGGATGTCACATCCTTGCCGGCCAGCATCACACGGCCGGACGTCGCTCCAACCAACCCTGCGACAATCCTCAAAGCTGTTGATTTGCCGCAGCCTGACGGTCCGAGGAGCGAGACAATTTCGCCAGGTGCAGCAGTGATGTTCAGCTTGTTGAGCACAAGCTTCTTATCGTCATACGACTTTGAGAGGTCTTGGAGACTGAGTTCGGCACCACTTTTCATTTACAAAGGTCCCCTCAGTTCGCGGTAATGACTTTGCGGCGCCATTCCTGCAGCCAGGATTCGCGCTTCGAGACAAAGAACGCCCAGTCGAGCGGCTTCAGTTTTTCACGAATTTCCGGGGTCGAGGCAGTCTTCGACAGGGCATCCTGCGACGGCTTCGCGTCCTTGTTGGTCGGCGAGTAGAACATCAGGTTGGCGAAGGCTGCCTGCGCTTCTGGGCTCAGAGCGTAGTCAATGAACTTCAGCGCTTCTTCCTTGTTCGGTGCACCCTTGACGAGGTTCAGCGTGTTGATTTGGAACATCGAGCCTTCGGTCGGTATGACGACGCTCATATTGCTCTTTGGATCCTTTGCAAAGAACTGGGCGCGCGCGTTCCAGCCTGCGCCCGCCTTGACCGTACCGTTGGACACCAGCTCGTAAGCGTCCGGCGCCGGTGCCCAGGTCTGTACGTTCTTGGCGATCTCCGCGAACTTTTCGACACCCTGATCGACAGATTTCTTCTCGTCGCCGCCGGCTGCCCGGGTGAGCAGGATCGTGTTCATCAAGGCCGCAATTTCGGGGGCAGGCCACATGGCGACCTGCCCCTTTAGTTCTGGCTTGGCAAGATCAGCCAGCGCCTTGGGAGGATTGGCAAGCGAGTTGCTATACATCAACACGGGGTAGTCGAAGGTAATGCCCGGACCGAAACCCTTGTTGATATAGGCTTCGTCGAAGAGATTCTGGCCGTTGGAAAGCTTGGTCAGATCGACCTGATCGAAAATTCCTTCCGTATTGCCGGCACGTGAGACCATCGCGTCCATGATCGAAAGATCGAGGGTCGGATTGTTCTTCTCGGCGCGGATACGGCCGAGATTTTGCGCTGAAAGGTTGATTTCGTTGTAGATGACCTTGATGCCCGTCTTCTTTTCAAAGGGCTCGATCACCGCCTTGCGGTAATTGTCCGCGAACACGCTTTGATACCCAATGATATTGACATCAGCCAAACAGGGAGAGGATACGCTCAGGACAGCAGCGATGGCTGCCAAGTATTTCGGCAATGCGAAGGCCATTTCAATTCTCCTTGTGGTTCGGATAGGAAATCAAGCTGCTCGATCGTTTGTCGGGGTCCATTCCTTGAGATCGACGCCGACCTTCACGCCATAGACTTTCTCGGCCTGCTCGCGGGTCACGAGGCCATGACGGACATCGCGCAGGACCAAAGCTGGATCACGCTCGAGAGGATTGCCGAAACCACCGCCGCCCGGCGTGTAGTGGGTCACGACGTCGCCATAGTCGAGCATTTCGAGTTCGCCGATCGAATGCTCGAGCACTCGTGCGTTCGGTGTTCCTTCGTTAATCACCCAACGCCCGCCGCCACCTGGGAAGCCGCCAGCCACACCCTGGGGGAGTGTGACGGATTTCTGGGAGGTATGCTGGAGTTCCGCCAGGTCGCCCAGCACCTTATAGGCCAGGACCTGACCGACGCCGCCGCGCCATTTGCCGGCGCCTCCAGTTCCAGACTGAAGCTCGCGCTGGACATAAAGAACCGGGCATTCGGCCTCGGTCGCTTCAATCGGAGGGATCGGGCAATTGGTGACGTGGCAAGACATGACGTCGATGCCGTCGGCCTTGGACGTTGCACCAAGTCCGCCCGGTACCACTTCGCCGAATACGCTCGGATTGCCCGTGTCGCGCTCCCTCGCTGAGGTGAAGTTATAAAGGCATCCACAAGAGTCGCCCATGACGCGTTCCGGCACGATCTGCGAAAGCGCACCCATCACGAGGTCCACCAGGCTGTGGCACACCACCATGCGCTGGTAGACAGCCGCAGGTTTCTTGGCGTTTACCAGCGTGCCTTCCGGTGCGATGACTTTGAATGGGCGCTTGTTCCCTTCTGTCGACGGAATCGAAGGGTCGGTCACACAACGCATCGCGTAGAAGATAGCCGCCCAGGTCGTGGCGAGCGGGGCGTTGATCGGTCCGCGGATCTGCGGATCGGTGCCGGTGAAGTCGAAGAGGATGTCGGAGCCAGTCTTGTGGATGGCGAGCTTCAGCTTGTACGGTCCACTCTTGGCGCCGTCATCGAGGATGAGTTCCTCGTGTTCGTAGACACCGTCCGGGATTTGCGAGATTTCTGCGCGGGTACGCTGCTCTGAATAGTCGATCAGCGCTTCGAAGCAACGCAAGAGCGTTTCGCGGCCGTAGCGGTCGAACATGGCTTTCATGTCTTCGGCGGCCGCAGCCACTGATGCGACCTGCGCGAAGAGGTCGTTTTCCATGTTGTCGGGAAGGCGGGTGTTATTGAGGATGATGCGCATGCATCTTTCGTCGACGATCCCGTTTTCGCCGATCTTCATCGGAGGAACGCGCAGGCCCTCCTGCCAGATCTCCAGGTTCCAGCCGCGGGTCGCCATGTTCATGGCGCCGATTTCCTGATGGTGGACCATCAGGCCTGTGAAGCCGACCAGTAAGTCCTCGAAAAACACGGGCATGAACACGACATAGTCGTTCGTATGGGCCGTCGACATCGAGGCACCGCCCGCATAGGGGTCGTTGGTAATGACGATGTCGCCCGGGCGCCATGTTTCCGGCGGGTGGTACTGTTCAAGAATGGTCCGCAGGCAAACGCCGGTGCAGTTGAGGTGGATTGGAATAGTCGCAGATTCCGCCAAGAGGCGTCCCTGTCCGTCGAAGACGGCAGCGGAGCAATCTTCCATTTCCTTGACGATGATCGACGTCGATGCGCGGATCATGCGATGGGCATTGCGTTCGGCGATCGAGGTCAGTGCGTTGCGAACGATTTCAAGCGTTACTGGATCAACGCTTGCGGCGGGGGTGTTCTCGGTAGTGGTGTCCATGGTGAAATCTCCTCAGCGTTCCAGATGGAGGATGCGGTAGGCATCGCAGCGGGCTGTCCAGCCAGGCGGAACGAAAAGTGTGGAACCGGGATATTCGACGATCGAAGCGCCGGGGAAGATGTAGCCCTCGCGCAGGTCGTCCAACCGATAGATCGGCAGCTCTTCCCAGTGACCGGCGTCGATCAGCACCTTGCGTCGGCTGACGACGGTGGCTTTGCCACCCGCCTCGGTCGGGAATGTCGGCCATACGAAGTCAGGTTTCGTCGACATGGCAGCCACGCGCATGTTGACGATCTGGATCGGCTTGCCGGGGTTGTCATAGCCGTACATCTGCTTGTGACGTTCTGCGAAGCGCGCCTGAAGTGCGTCCAGCGCGGCCTGCATATCGCCGGCGGGAAGTTCGAGATTGAGCTCGAAATTCTGTCCCTTGTAACGCAGATCGAGGCTCGTCACGTATTGAGACGTGCCAGCCGCGATGTCTTCGTCCGCGAGAGCCTTTTCACCTTGCTCGATCAGCTCATCAAACCCTGCCGACAGTTCCGCAGCATCCACTTCGCCGAGATAGGCAAGCTTGGTACGGACAAGATCGTGACGAACCTGAGCCGTCAACATGCCGAGTGCAGAGAGATTGCCCGGTGCAGGGGGAATGAGAGCCGAGCGGATCCCGAGTTCTTCAGCTAAGCGGAGGGTGTGAAGGGGTCCGGCACCACCGAAGCCGACAAGCGTGTAGTCTCGCGGATCAAGTCCACGTTGGACGGTGATGAGCTTGATCGCGTTGACCATATGCGCCTCGGCAAGGGCCATGATGCCGCTCGCTGCGGCATCAAGGGAGATGCCGCACGGTTCGGCGACTTTGCGCAAGATGGCTTCGCGAGACTTCGCAGGATGCAGCTTTCGGGCGCCGGCAAGGAAGTATTCCGGATTGAGGCGACCGCCGTAAAGGTTGGAGTCGGTGACCGTCGGGTTTTCGCCGCCCTGACCATAGCAGGCCGGACCAGGAACGGATCCCGCGCTGCGCGGGCCGAGACGCAGCGCGCCGCCCTGATCGACCCAGGCGATCGAGCCACCGCCTGCGCCAATGGTGATGAGGTCGAGCATCGGGAGAAGGAGCGGGTGACGGCCGACGCTCGATCGGGTCGTCATCTCTGCCTTGCCGTCGGTGAGCAGGGATACGTCGGCACTCGTGCCGCCCATGTCCAATGTGATGATCTTGTTGACGCCAGCCTTTTCCGCGAGTGCGGCGCCGCCAATAATGCCGCCCATCGGACCGGAATGCGTCAGTGCCGCGGGAAGCTTCTTGGCCGAGGTGAAGGACATCACCCCACCATTGCCCCGGATGATATAGGGAGCAGGCGTTATCCCCTTTGCGGCAAGCGCGGCAGCCAGACCGTCGAGGTGGCGTGTCAGAGGACCACCAACGAATGCATTGATCGCTGTGGTGCTGGTCCGCTCGTATTCGCGAAACTCGCGGGCAACCTCGCAAGACAGCGAGATCGCAAGATCCGGAAACTTCTCTGCCGCGACCTTACCGATCCGCTGTTCGTGTTCCGGGTTGGTGTAGGAGTTCATCAGGCAGACGGCGACGCAGCGAACCCCTTTGGACTTCAGTTCGGAAAGGCGTTCAGCGATATCGGTGTCGTCGATCGGCGTTATGACCGATCCGTCTGCTGAAATGCGCTCGTTGACGGTCACGCGCAGGTCGCGCGAGATCAGAGCAGTCGGCGGGCGCCAGTGGATATCGTAGACATTCGGGCGGCGCGATGCCCTGCCGATTTCCAGAACATCGCGGAAGCCACCGGTCGTGATGAGGCCGATATCGACTTGCTGCTCTTCGACGATGAGGTTGGTGACGAGTGTCGTACCATAGACGAAGCGATCAACCTCGCTCATCTGGCTGCCGGCGCGCTCGACAATTGTTTCGATCCCCTTGGCGATACCATTGCTGAGATCTTCCGGCGTGGTCGGAACCTTCAATGTGACGATCTTCGCCTGATCATCGTCGAGCAGCACAAGGTCTGTGTGCGTGCCGCCAGTATCGGAACCTATACGAATGCCCATCTACTTCTCCGTTGACACTTGTTGTGGCGGCTTGCAGCCGCCAGTCTGCTGTCGGGGGAGGCTGGTGTGGCCCAACCTCGTAAATGTTCCGGCTGGACCAGTGGTCACAAAGACCCAGCCCGAACGGTGTATTCGCGAAAGGGAAAGCTCAGATCGGCGCCGCGGATTCGGCTTCTCTAGCGGTCACCTCGTAACCGCCGTCATTCTCAAGCTCTAAGAAAATCACGGATTGCCTTCGAAGGCGCTCTGTGACCTGCCCATGTAGCTCGATCATGTTGCAACGAAATCCTCGACAAAAACTGTGACGATCAGCTCTGTCCCCTCAGACAGAGATTAGTTTTTCTTCCTTGGAAAGGAGGCTATCATCGAAAACCAGAATTACAATATGATTTATAAAATAAAAATCGTATCACATTATGATAACAGATACGACGCGCAGGCCGGGAGATGATTTATGAGTGAGAAAAGCGTCGAGGGCGCACAGGTTATCGGCAAGTCGATCGCATTGCTGAAGTTCATTTCCGCGGCGGGATCAGATGGCGCCAAGGTGAAAGACATCGCGGCCGCCTTGAATATGAGCGTGCCGACGATCTACCGCCTCGCGAGAGCATTCGAGAAAAACGGATGGCTCGAGCGGCTCGATCATAAGATGAGTCTCAGACTCGGCATTGAACTCTTTGCTCTCGGCGTCAAAGCCGCAGACGCTGCAGGCATCCGGTCTATAGCCCGTCCTGCGCTGGTTCGCATCAGCGAGGAGGTGGGAGCTACCGTCTTCCTGATGTGCCGCAACGATCATCATGTCATCGTGGTTGATCGCGTATGGGCCGGCCAGAATATCTCCACCCTCACAGATAACGTCGGGAGCATGGTGCCCATGGGGGTGGGCGCGGCCTCTATCGCGATCATGTCCACACTGGACCAAGGCGACGTTGAAGCGCTCACCAGGGCGAACGAACCTTCCTACGAGCGTTACGACCTCACGCGAGCCGTGATCGCTGCCACAGTGTCCGATGCCAGAGAGCGTGGTTACGCCGAGACCCAGTCAACTCTGATTGCCGGTCTTTCCGCTCTTTCCATTCCTGTGAGAAACTTCAACGGCGTTTCCACAACAGCGTTAAGTGTGAACCTGCCGACGGACTTCCTGACCGCCTCGCGCCGGACCCACATCGTCGAATTGTTGAAAGCAGAGGTGGACAGCATCGAGAAGATTGTTCGAAGCTGAGCGTTTGGTCCCGCACCCGCGCCTCTCATGTCGTTAACCCGAAGACCGTGCCTCAATTTTAAATTCTAAATATCGTAATATTTGAGAGCCAAAAATATTAAATAAGAGAATTTATTGACAGCGACTTGAATCTTGTTAATTCTGATCTCGCTCGCAGTAGCTGAAGCTAGATGCGTATCAGAACTCGCATAGGCCAAGGCCTAAAGCGTGTCAGGGGAGCAGGTCTTAATGTTATTGTATCTCGCGAAGCGAATGTGCTTTGCCGTTTTCACTTTGATAAGCGTTCTGACGCTCGTCTTTCTCATGGTCCGAGTGCTGCCCGGCGATCCGGTTCAGATGATACTCGGCGATCAGGCCAGCCCCGAGAGCATCGCCGCGATGCGTACGCGACTTGGGCTCGATCAACCGTTGCTCGTTCAGTACGGCCATTTCCTGCTGAATGCGCTCAAGGGTGACCTTGGCACATCGATGGTCTCAGGACGCCCTGTGACCGAAGAAGTCATGTCGGTGTTGCCATATACATTGGAGCTGACATTTGCCGGACTGTCGCTCGGCGTCGTCTTCGGTGTTCCGGCAGGCGTATGGGCAGCCGTGTATCGAAACAGACCCGCGGATTACATTATCCGCTTCGTTTCACTGCTTGGCTTGTCACTTCCCGGCTTCGTATCGGCGATCGTACTGCTGATCGCATTTGCGATTAAGCTCCGCTGGTTCCCTGTCATTAGTGCAGGGACTGGCGAGGGTATCGGCGACCGTCTTTGGCAAATGGTGCTGCCTGCCGTATCTCTTGCTCTGATCATGATGGCCTATGTCACGCGCGTTACGCGGTCGGCGATGCTTGAAGTCTTGAGTCAGGACTTCGTGAGAACGGCACGAGCCAAGGGTGTGCACCACAGCGCCGTCATCTGGCGCCATGGTCTTGGAAACTGCCTTGTTCCGATCACGACAATTGTCGGCCTTTATCTGGGCATCCTGATCGGTAACTCGGTACTGACCGAAATCGTCTTCTCCCGGCCAGGCCTTGGAAAACTGATCCTGACCGCCCTGAGCCAGCGCGACTATACGCTGCTGCAGGGGATGATCGTTGTCTACACCTTTATCGTGGTTGTCGTGAACCTTGCGACCGACCTTACCTATGGCTTCCTCGATCCCAGGGTTCAATACAAATGACAAGCTCCAACGTAACGCTAAAGCGCTCCGAGAGCCGGCTCGAAAAGACCCAAGCCGTCATTCGCCGGGTCAACTTCTCCACCTGGGCAGGTTTGCTCATCGTCGTTCTCCTCGTTCTGGGTGCGATATTCGCTCCACAACTGTCGCCTTATCCGCCCGCAAAACAGAACATCGTCGACCAGCTCGCTTCGCCGAGTGCTGCCCACATCTTTGGTACCGACCAATTCGGCCGAGATATCTGGACCCGCATGCTCTACGGGGCGCGCTACTCGCTGATCATCGGCTTCCTGGCCGTTGTGGTTGCCATGGTCATTGGCACGTTCATCGGAATGATTGCAGGTTTCAGGGGCGGCCGTCTCGACATCGTCTTGATGCAAATCATGGACGTCGTTCTGGCATTCCCTTCGCTCATTCTGGGCATCGCACTCGTTGCGCTTATGGGTGCGACAACGACCAATATCGTTGCCGCGATTGCCTTTACTTCGATCCCGGCCTTTGCCCGCGTCGCCCGCGCTGCGGTCATTACCCAGCGCGACCGCGAATATGTGCAAGCCTGCCGCGCGATGGGCTTTTCTTCAAACCGAACACTCTATCGGCATATCCTTCCAGCCATACTTCCCGAAATTATGGTTATGGCTTCTCTCTGGATGGCCAACGCGGTCAGAACGGAAGCCTCTTTGGCCTTTGTCGGCCTTGGAATCGCTCCGCCGGCTCCGACATGGGGCGGAATGGTGCGCGACGGCTTTGAAAACATTCTCAGCTCGCCGCACCTTGCTCTGTTTCCTAGCCTTGGCATCCTTCTCCTCGTCCTGGCTTTCAACCTCATGGGCGATGGTCTTCGCGATCTCATCGATCCGCGTTTGAAGGATGCTTCCTGATGTCCGAGCACGCTGTACTTTCAGTCAAAAATCTCAAGATCTCATTCGGCAGCAAGCCGATCGTCCACGATCTCAGCTTCGATATTGCCGCCGGCTCGACCCTGGCGGTTGTCGGTGAATCCGGATCGGGAAAGAGCGTCACCTCACTGGCGATTATGGGCCTTCTGCCCGAAGGCACCGCCAAGGTGAGCGGGTCGATCCGCCTTAATGGCAAAGAATTGCTCGATCTGCCTGAAGCAGAGATGCGCCAGATCAGGGGTGGCAAGATCAGCATGATCTTCCAGGAACCGATGACGTCACTCAATCCTGTCCAGCGCGTCGGAGATCAAATCGCCGAAGCCATCCGGATTCACCGGGGATTGAAGGGGCGGGGCCTTCGCGACGCGGTTCTGGAAATGCTTAAAAAGGTCGGTATCCCCGACCCGGAACGCCGGATTGACAACTATCCGCACATGTTCTCCGGCGGGATGCGCCAGCGCGTGATGATTGCCATGGCTCTGGCTTGCGATCCCGCATTGATCATAGCCGACGAGCCGACCACCGCACTTGACGTTACCGTTCAGGCGCAGATCCTTCAACTTTTGAAAGATCTACAGCAGGACACGAAGACCGCCGTCTTGTTCATCACGCATGATATGGGCGTTGTCGCCGAAGTCGCCGATCAGGTCCTGGTCATGCGAGGCGGTCACCAAATCGAAGCAGATTCGGTCAACAAAATCTTCACCGAGCCGGAAAGCGAATATACCCGGATTCTGATCGAAGCAGCACCCTCGATTGCGGGTAAAATCGATATCGAAAATGCGGCAGCGTCAGAACTCGACGTCCTTCCGCTCAACTGCAAAGGTGACAAGCCCCTTCTTGAGGTGCGTGATCTCTCGGTTAGATTTGTCCATACCGGCGGGTTGCTTGGCCGCAGACTGGGCCATGTCCATGCTGTGGAAGGTGTCTCGTTCGCGATCGGTAAGGGTGAGACGCTCGGCCTTGTCGGGGAGTCGGGCTCCGGGAAGTCAACGATCGGCAAGGCTATCATCGATCTCGTATCGCGGCATGGCGGCACGATCACGGTCGACGGCAACGTGATCGACTATTCCAATCCTAAAAGTCTGGCGCGCTTGCGCCGTGACGTCCAGATGATCTTCCAGGATCCATTTGGGTCGCTCGACAGTCGACAGACTATTGGCTCGGCGATTATCGAGCCGATGAAAGTACACGGGATTGCAACCGGCAAAGCGCTGACCGAGAAAATGGAGTGGCTGCTCGACAAAGTCGGTATCTCTCCCGATCGCGCCAAGAGCCTGCCCCATGAATTCTCCGGCGGCCAGCGCCAGCGCATCTGCATCGCGCGGGCGCTCGCAATGGCACCGAAGCTGATTATCGCCGACGAAGCTGTTTCTGCTCTCGATGTTGCCGTCAAAGCGCAGATCATCGAGCTTATGATGAACCTGCAGAAGGAATTCGACATTTCGTATCTGTTCATCAGCCACGACATGGCCGCCGTAGAGAAAATCTGTGATCGGGTTGCCGTTATGTACTTTGGTGAACTGGTTGAAATCGGCAGCAGGGATGACGTAATCGGGCGCCCTGGCCATGCCTATACCCAGCGCTTGCTTTCCGCCATTCCGATTACCCATCCGGATCAACGGCTGGATCGACCGGCGGCAAAGCGCGAGGCGCCGCCACCACGCAGCCCGATGAAGCCCATCGGTTTCGCACCGGAACCAGCGCTTTGGAATATGAAAAGCGACGGGCATTTCGTCCGCCGCACCGCGCCATTGCTCAGCCCTCGGTGATGCCACTCATGCACGCTATTCAGGAACTCGCAAACTTCGCGGCTACCCTTCCGGCTGGTAGCCTTCCACAATCCGCACGGCAAGCTTGCGCGGTACTCATAACAGACCTTCTCGCAGCGAGTGCGGCGGGATTCAACTCAGACCTGGCTATCGCGGCCAGAAAGGCGGCTTACGCCGCCTATGGTCAAGGTACGGCCGATGTCTGGTTGACCGATCGAAGCCTCTCTATCGTCGGTGCTGCTATGGCGAATTCCGCAGCAGCAAGTGCTCTCGATCTCGATGACGGTCACCGTGGCGCAGCCGGGCATCCCGGGGCCGGGATTATTCCGGCTGTTCTGGCCGTCGCACAACAGATAGGCGCGAGCGACGAGGAGATCTTCGAGGCAATTGCGGTTGGCTATGACATCGCATTGCGCGTTGCCACTGCTCGCCCGACGGAAACGATCGACACTTATATCAGCGGTCGTTGGGTGAACTTCGGTGTCGCGGTAGGCGCAGGGCGTCTCCTGAAACTGACCACTTCCCAGATGGCCAATGCAATTGGGATCGCCGGCGCCGAAGGCCCGATAGGTATCAACGAAGAGGTCTCTAAGGCCGACGGCAACACCGTCAAGGAATGCATTCCGCCAGCTGTCGTGACAGGGCTGACAGCGGCCTTCCGCGCTCAGGCTGGAGCGACCGGTCCGCTTGACCTTCTGGATGATGGGAAGCGCTACACGCGCGCGGTTCTTACCGGCGATCTCGGCATTCATTGGTGGCTCGAAGATTGTTATTTGAAGCCCTACGCATGCTGCCGCTACATGCACGCGGCCATCGACGCCATACTTGAACTACGCCGTCCAAGTGCTCCTATAGTAAGCCTTCGCATCGAGACATTCGCTGAAGGGCTGAAACTGTCGAACGAGCGTAACCCTGCGGGCCTGGAAGGTGCGCAGTATAGCTATCACTTCAGTTGTGCCCTTGCAGCGATCCACGGTGGACGCGCTCTGCAGCCGGTCGATCCCGTTTACCTCACGGACCAGGCCGTTCTTGAGCTATCAGCGCGTACTGTTTTGCAGGCCCATCCGGATTTCGCGTCAAGCTTTCCCAAAGGAACACCTTGTCGAGTCATCATGGATCAGGGCCATGGTGAAGAAGTCCTCACTGTTCTCCACCCGCTTGGTGATGTTGCCAATCCAATGTCCTACGAGCAGGTGAAAGAGAAATTCGAACAGCTCGGTTCGCAGGTGCTGGACGAAGAGCGGCGCGCCCGGATCCTGGCAGCACTTGATCAATTGCCTGTCAGAGGCTTCAAGCCGTTGTTCGACAGTCTTGTCGCACTTTCCAATCACTCCAGTTAGGGGAAACGAGGGAACTCGCGTGAACATCAAACCGCGACGTATCGGCGCGCAGAACCAAGCACGACTCGGGCTTTCAGTTCAATGGCTCCATTTCTCTTTGTCCGCTTGTCACCGAGACGGCGGATTTTGAAAATTTTCGGCGATGAGGCGACTTCCTGTGAGGTCGCTTTATCGACTTGAGCGGTTGGCTCAACCGTCTGCGCAGGCCGGTCGCTCTGTCGGGCAAGGGTATTGCATGAGAAGGCCGGCAGGTTCGACACGCGGCAATCACCACAGGAAACTACGGAGGAAGAGATGAGGGCCTGGCTGAACAAAACACATCACAGCAGGTTGGAAGCCGTCGAGATCGCAACGCCTGACGCGACCGGGACACAGGTCGTCGTTGATGTGACGCACTGCGCAGTTTGCCATTCGGACCTCCACACTTGGCAAGGAGTGACTGACTACGGAAGCCGTGGCGTTCTGCAGCGACCGCAGCCTGAAACCCCTATTGCCATGGGCCATGAAATCGTGGGCAAGGTTTCCGCCCTTGGGCCGGACGCACAGGGCGTGAAGATAGGCGATCAGGTAATTGTCTACCCATGGCTTGGCTGCGGGAAATGCAACGATTGCCTCAACGGTCGCGACAATATTTGTGCAATCGGTAGCCGTAGCCTTGGCTTCATGCAACACGGCGGCTTTGCCGATAAGGTTATAGTGCCTCACTCAAAATACCTCGCCTCGACCGGCAACATCGACCCGGCTTTGGCGGCAACATACGCTTGCTCCGGCCTGACCGTACGGTCGGCAATTCGCAAGATAATGCCACTCGCGCCTGAAGAGCTCGTCGTCGTGATCGGTGCGGGCGGGCTCGGCCTGCAAGCCGTCGCCATGCTGAGGGCGCTGACGAATAACAAGATCCTCGTCCTCGATAAATCTGAGGCTAAGCGCGATCTCGTGTTGGGGGAAGGCGCGGATCATTTCGTGGTTCTCGCCGACGAGGACACCGCAGCCAGGGTTATCGAGATCAATGGTGGCAAGGTCAGCTCCGTGCTCGATTTCGTCAACAACTCGGAAACATCCGGGCTGGCCTTAAGTATCCTGCGCAAGGGCGGACGGACTATCCAGGTCGGCCTTTACGGCGGTGAACTGGTCGTCCCGCTCTACACATTGGCTGTGACCGGGCTTTCGATTATCGGCAGCATCACTGGAACGCCGGAAGACCTCAAAGATGTCATCAGACTGGCTGAAGAGGGCGTTCTGAAGCCGATCCCTTTGACACGGATGGCTATGGCTCAAGTCAATGAAGCGATGTCGCGTCTTGAGCAGGGCCGGGTCGACGGCCGGATCGTACTGATTAACTGACCGCAGCTTCGAACGCAGCGGCCCGCGGCTTCTTTCATGCTTCGCCATCCGAGCGAAGAGGAGAGTGGTCGGAAGGCTGGAATCCAAATTTTTACGATCGACGGCCTACCCCTGATTTCGGGACGGCCGGCCACTACAATCAAACGAAAGGGTACTGCAATGGCACCTCGTCCTAGCATCTATATCGACAATACTTGGCAGCCGGCCACCGGAGGCGATACGTTCTGGGCGGTGAACCCGTCCACCGAAGAAGCATTTGCCGAGTTTCAGATTGCGTCCGCAGAGGACGTCGACCGCGCCGTGAAGGCCGCGAAAAACGCTCTGCCGGCATGGAGCGCCTCCGAAGCGAGCATGCGTGTCGATGCACTTAGTCGGCTTCTCAAGGCTTACGTTGCTCGGACCGAAGACCTGGCAAGGGCGTTGGCAGCCGAAATGGGTGCTCCGATCGATTTCGCTCGTACAAGCCAGATCGGGGCGGGCGCGAACCATCTGCGCGCCTTCATCAAGGCCCTGCAGGAGTTCCATTTTGCCGAGCCCGCTCTCGTCGGGAGCGAAAATCAGGAAATTTTGCGTGAAGCCGTTGGCGTGGCAGCGCTGATCACGCCATGGAACTGGCCGCTTAATCAGATCACCCTGAAGGTCGGCGCAGCCTTGGCTGCAGGTTGCACTGTGGTCCTTAAGCCCTCGGAGGTATCACCGGTGTCCGGTCAGATCTTCGCCGAGATCGTCGAGGCTGCCAATCTGCCGAAGGGGGTTTTCAACCTCGTGCAGGGCACCGGCGCCGTGACCGGGGCTGCCATGGTTGCCCATCCAGACGTCGATGTCGTCTCCTTCACAGGTTCGACGCGCGCCGGTATCGCGATTTCGTACGCCGCTGCGCCGAGCATCAAGCGTGTATCGCTCGAACTCGGCGGGAAGTCTCCCAGCATCGTCTTCGCTGACGCTGACGTCGAAAAGGCCGTTCGCTGGACCGCAAACTTCTGCTTCAACAACACTGGGCAGTCCTGCAATGCTTCGACTCGTATGCTGGTCGAGCGCAGCGTCTACGACCGGGCGGTGAAGCTCGCCACCGAAGTCGCAGAGGGCATCGTCGTCGAGAGAGCCGATCTTCCCGGAACCCATATCGGGCCGCTTTCTTCCAAGGTCCAGTACGACAAGGTCCTGAGCTGCATCGACCAGGCTGTTAGCGAAGGCGTCAACCTGATCACCGGAGGTCGCGGCCGGCCCGAGCACCACAAACGCGGATACTTCGTCAGCCCGACCGTATTTGCGGGCGTGACCCCAGAACATTCGCTATTCCGCGATGAAGTGTTCGGACCTGTTCTCGCCATCACACCTTTCGATAGCGAGGAGGAGGCGATCGAGCTCGCAAACGACACCGTGTATGGCCTTTCCGCCTACATTCACACGGAAGACGCCGCGAAAGGCAAGCGCGTGGCCAGGAGCGTCCGGGCCGGCATGGTTCAGCTCAACGGGTCCGCGCGCGCGCCTGGCACACCCTTCGGCGGCTACAAGCAGTCCGGCAATGGCCGCGAAGGCGGGCGTTGGGGCATCGAGGAATTCCTCGAGACGAAGCTCGTTGCGGGCTGAGCCCGAGCACTTATTGAAAATCCCCGCCTGAATGAGATCGCACCGCGAGACCTTTCAGGCGAGGGAAGGATGTCGTCCGATCCTGAGACGCCTATCCCCATCTGCCAATGCTCGAACTGGAAGGTCGATTCATGAAACCGATAGATAAGGCGTCGTCCGAGCAATCGGAGCTGATTGATAATTATGGTCCTATTGGAATTAAGGCTGTGGCGGCCGCGTGTGCAGCGGGCACCTCTGCTAAAGCTCGGCCAGCAAGCCCGCGGACAGAATCTCCGCTCAGCCGTCCGGGAATTCGGTCTCTCGACGACGAATAAGGCTCTTACCATGACACGTTCGCCTGAGAATTCGACACAAGCGCTCTCGCCTGTCTGGTGGCAAGGCATCCAGAACGAGACGCGCGCCCTTGTGGTCGCTCATCTGACCTTCGCTGAGCAGCATGATGATCGGGCGTCCCTCACCATCGCAGACGGTGTGCAGTTTGGAGTTCAGTCCGCCTTTGGTCCGCCCGATACGACGGGGAACATCCCCTTTTTGAGCAAGCTCGCTGCCGTGCGATGTGCTTTCAGGTGTGTGGCGTCGATCATGATGCGCTCGAACACGCCGAGGCGGCTCCAGCGGATGAAACGGTTATAGAGTGTCTTGTGCGGCCCGTAGTCCTTCGGCGGGTCCTTCCACTGCAAGCCCTTGATAACGTAGACAATCCCGCTGACGACACGACGATCATCGACGCGGGGAACACCATGTGCCGGCGGGAAATGTGGTGCAATACGAGCCATCTGGCTTTCGCTCAGCAAAGACAAATCACTCATCACGGTCTCCTTCCGGAAACTGTGAACCACATCTCAATCCAAATTAATAGGTCCTGACCCTAGTCACCGGAATCTGAAGTTCGGCTCATTGTTTTTTGGCAGAATCGCTTGACGGAGGCGAGGATTTGGCCGGCGGATTTCACCCATCTGTATGGCTTGGGATTCTCGTTGTGCGTTGCGATAAACGCGTCGATGTCGGCTTCCAGTTCGGCGGTGGAACGATGACACCGCGTTGCAATTGCTTGCGCATCAGCTCTGCAAACCACCGCTCGACTTGATTGATCCAGGAGGCTGACGTTGGCGTGAAGTGAACATGCCAATGCGGGCGGCGTGCGAGCCAGGCCTTGATCCTCGGCGTCTTGTGGGTCGCATAGTTGTCCATCACCAAATGCACGTCCGGCCCCTTGGGCATCTCGGCGTCAATCCGCTTCAAGAAGTCGAGAAATTCGGTCGCCCTGTGACGTTTGTAGCACTGGCCGATTACCGCGCCAGTCGCAACGTCGAGCGCGGCGAACAGGGATGTCGTGCCGTTGCGGACATAGGTATGGGTGCGCCGCTGCTCGGCGATGCCCGGCGCCATGGGCAGAACCGGCTGCTCGCGATCCAGTGCCTGGATTTGCGATTTCTCATCCACGCATAGCACGACTGCCCGATCAGGTGGCGACATGTAAAGGCCGACTATGTCTTGCACCTTATCAACGAACAGGGGATCGGAAGACAGCTTGAATGTCTCCGAACGATGCGGCTGCAAACCAAACGCGGTCCATATCCGACGGATGGTGGTGTGCGACAGCCCGCGGTCGGCTGCCATCAAACGGATAGACCAGTGCGTGGCATCCTTCGGGGTGGTGTTCAATGTCCGTTCGACGACCTCAGCTATCCGGCAGGAACAGACGCAGGCCAACCGGGACCGGCACCTCGTCTCGCGCAAGCGTCACCGATACCAGCGTCTGGCAATTTGCTCTCTTGCCCAGCATCGAGGCGTATTGCGGCGCGACTCCGACCGAGTGATCGCCCTTCTTCGGCAGGCCGGTGTCATCGATCACCAGAAACGCATCGGATGCGCCAACGATCCTGTCCGCCTGCAGCGCAAGCTCGGTCTCAAGAGGAACAGCATCCCAAAGGCCATCCGAAATGAAATGATGGAGTCGGTCGTACTGGCCTGGAGCGAACCGTTCCGCCATCGGCTCCATACTTTTGCGGTCACCGGGACCGATAAGCCCCGCCACATAAAGTGGACACATCTGTCGTCGTTTCTTGTGTCCAAGCTTCTCCAGAAACGGCTGCAGAAAAGCTGAAAGCTCCGTATCCCAATCCACCATATCGCGCCCCAAAAGTGAGAGCGCAAATCATCTCAAACCAGGCTTGCCCGAATCTGCCAAAGTAGTGCTAAGCAAATCTACGCTCAAAATGCCCCGCAAGCGGCTTCGTTCAATCCCAGCTGATTCTGGACACCGCGGAAACGCTCTAATAATTTCAGCCGGCGAAAAGTCCAAACGGCTGTTTAACGTAATTGAAAGTTGGCAGGATATATTGGTGTGTAAACATTTGTGCCATAATGAATCGACTTGGATTTGATAGGTGAAACTTGTTAATAGTTTCTCTAAACTTTTATCACCAGCCAAATACCTATTGTGCTTTTAGTATATTATCAAACAATATTGAATTATAATTAAATATTGTTTGATTATGTTCGAGCAGATTTTTTTCATAAAGCCTCCTATAGTTTCGTTGGAAAGTTGATATTATTATGCTAAAGCACATTTGTTGATAAAAATTAAAAGTTATTAAAATGCTTTTCCTTTATGTAAAGCTTTTATTAAAGCCATAATTTGCGGCCCAATCAGCGGACGCAATTATCGCATTTTCGCTTATTAAAGCTTATGCGTTGATCAGAACGGTTGGCATTAATATTCAACGTTTTATCATGGAGTTTAACAGGCCAATTTTTATTCCATCTAATCTTTGTTTGGTCTTTTGCCCTGAGCAGGTGGCGATAGCTATCGAGATCGCCCTCAACTTATATAGGAAATTCGTCGAATTCGATTTGATGGAGCGGCAAAGGGAATGGGCGCGGACGGTACCGCTCACAGCAGACTTCTACTGGAGAGTGGTAGCTGGTGAGTTCTTCACAAAACCTCTTCTTGATTGCCCAGCTAAAGGGCACGTATTCCGTGAAGTCCAACTTGATAGAGCTTTGCTGTATATATACGGGCCGAGAAACTTTATTGCTAACTACATCAAAACTCAAACGCTCTGGCGTCCCAGGAGGCAAGACATCTTAGCTTGTACAATGCCGCCTTTTAGAGAAGAGATATGCAAGCGAGAGATCCTCCGCTTGCACAATAGTTTATCTTTCGTTTCATACAATACTGATGCTGATGTGGAGTACTATGTAGCTATTCTGCCAAACCAGACGTTTACTAAGGGGCCTAGCTTTTTACTTCAAAGCAGCGGCGAATATTGTGGATTTTTCCACGCAGATGGTGAGAGAGTCAAATACGATATCATTGCTTTCGGCCGCTCTCACTTTCGCAACAGTTCTCCGAATGACGACAGTCTGTTCAACCTACGTAGTCCCCTAAGAGCAATTGAAGAGGCAGAGCCCAAAACTAAAAAGCTTAAAAAGTTCCTATCTTGCTTTAATAGCAATTGAGTTTATTGTTAATTTTGTTTGTTAAAAAGCTAGTAACTCTGTGGTGTGAAGGTTATGTATTGAAAATAAATTTATATTATTTCCCAGGAATACCAAGCGCAAATATTTAACATGGGAACCTTGCAGCAATGCACACGCAATATAAGTATGATTTATTACACACCATAAAAATGAAAACGTTGCACACAATACAAAGGCATTCGCTTCACATGAGCGCCCTGCCGTTTATTAAAATTTTATAAATATGGCATCATATGTATTTTTTGGATTTTTGCAACGGATGTCCGATACTAGACGGTGCGCGCTCCAAAGATTGACAGTTTAGTTGGATCGAACGGCAGTGAAAGTGCGTGTAGAGCTTCGCCTCTTGCAGCCTTTATCAGCAACATGATGCTTTTCGTAACTGGAATTTTCACACGATGCGATTCGGCAATCGAACATATCATTTCCAGAGTACGGATTTCTTCTGAGAAATAGCGGTGCTGCAAGTTGTCGGGACAAGCAAAGTTGACGTTGTAGGGGAACGGTGCCAGACTGAATTCCCTCATATTCACATAGTCTGTCTTTGACTGAGTATTGCACTCTGCCAGGACAGTATCTAGCGTTATCCCCAAAGCGCCTGCAACTTTAAGACGCTCCTTGTCTGCAGCATCTATCACAGAACACACGTAGCTATTGGTGCCTTGGCCATAAAAATAAAATCGATAATCGGCACCCACACGGGATTCCAATTCCATGCGCCAACGCTCAGCGCGCTCGGTAAGCGAGCCTTCTGGATCGCGCAGCCGGCCAATATTGAGCGTCGCTGAAACTGCATGGATTATATAGTTAGAGAAAAAAAGCGAGTGGAGTGGCGAGATAACGGTTATCGAGGAGCCAAAAATCTTTGCCAGTGTCTCGCTAACTGACTTCGGCAGTTTTAAATTGCCCCCGCCATCGCGTTTCACTGGATAGCACGACACACCAAACGAAGGCAGTATCGCTTTGATGTGAACTTCGTTCCCCTGTCCGCCGACCAGCTTTGCTGTTACGGGGGAATCGTCAGTTTCTAGAATTCGTTCGCACATCAAGCGAGCTGCGTAATTGACAGTGAACCCGTGCCCGCATATTACGAGCAATGGCCTTTTCAGGACGAACTTTTCGAGATCTTGAACGAAGGCTTCGTGCACGTCAGCTCGGGTTGCAAGAACCAGAAACTTCGCTGAAGCAAGCAGATCAGCCAATTCCTCGTGTATAGTGATCTCATGCTTACCTTCGACCACGCCGCTGGCGGTTATCCCACCATGTTGGCGAATTGAAAGCAATGAACCAGGATGATTTGCTGGAGCCCACATGGCTGTTTGAATTTTCTGGCTTGAAAACCAGGCCGCTAAAGCCGTTCCAGCGTGACCGCCTCCAATGACTCCAACCGAAAGCTCAGACGCCATTGTTTAAGTATTTTATTGGAATGCAATGTAATGCTTAGTTGATTGCAGTGGAGAGAAGGTTCTTCCAAGCTCATTTATAGAGGCGCTTCCCCTCGGGCTTAAGCAAACAACATCCTCCAGACAGCAATCAAAGCAATGATAAAGAAATTTACACGTATCACGTTAATAATATTCGTTAAATAATTTGAAAGTAACGAATAAAGTGCATTCGCTTGAGTGGCACGAAAGTTACGCATAGCAATATTCATGCTGTTATTTCCAGAATGCAATTAGATCATATGCCGCGTCGTACAAGATGCTCTCCACCGTAAAATGCGGATTATCAAGCTCAAAGCATGGGATTGAATATGTAAACGGATCACAATTTTATTATTGACCTAGAATAACGATTAAGATTACTTTATCAATATTGGTGAGCCTAGAAATAAATGTTATAATAGTAACATTATCGGCAGTGATATTATATTTATATATTAGATTTTTAAAAAAATAAAGAAATATTGGAGTGAAAATAAATTAGCTAACGTGGAGGGGGTGATACAAAAATATGCAAACGTATTTCACGTTCGCAGATGCAGCGAGCTTGTGCTGCGCTTAAGATCGATTAGTTAGTCAAGAAAAAGTTCTAATGAAATGGGCTTGCGAACTTAGATCAATCTGTAAAAAATGACAGACTGGCAGGATATATTGTTTGGTCATGTTCAATAGATTGTTCGAATGAGCGTTTGTTCGTCACCTCAAAAAACCGTTGGAGCGAACTTAAAATTGGATAAAACTCAGGGCAACGTCAGCGGCCGCTAGTAACGTGGAACTAAAGTAGGCATCATTTTATTTTGCTTCTGTTGTAACAGCGGGAGTTTGATTGATGGTCGGCAGGCAAGCGGGCTTTGTCGCTCTGAGCGACGAGGATAGAAATTTTCTTGAGTCTCAGGTGCGTCGGCACAAGGCGCCGCGCTCGCTGTCGGATCGATGCCGGATAGTTTTGCTGTGCGCGCAGGGCTTGCAGAGCAAAGATGTTGCCGAACGCCTTGGCGTCCACGAGCACACGGTTGGCAAGTGGCGCCGCAGGTGCGTGCAGGGTGGCATTGACGGGCTGACCGACGAATATCGCGCAGGTCGGCCACGAACCGTCTCTGACGCCCAGGTAGCTGAGGTCGTCGAACGGACATTGAACACCACCCCGAAGGATGCCACGCACTGGTCTATCCGTTTGATGGCAGCCGACCGCGGGCTGTCGCACACCACCATCCGTCGGATATGGACCGCGTTTGGTTTGCAGCCGCATCGTTCGGAG
This sequence comes from Allorhizobium ampelinum S4, assembly GCF_000016285.1. Taxonomy (NCBI): domain Bacteria; kingdom Pseudomonadati; phylum Pseudomonadota; class Alphaproteobacteria; order Hyphomicrobiales; family Rhizobiaceae; genus Gillisella; species Gillisella ampelina. The sequence continues at coordinate 140,651 of NC_011982.1, forward strand.
ACATTCAAGCTGTCTTCCGATCCCCTGTTCGTTGATAAGGTGCAAGACATAGTCGGCCTTTACATGTCGCCACCTGATCGGGCAGTCGTGCTATGCGTGGATGAGAAATCGCAAATCCAGGCACTGGATCGCGAGCAGCCGGTTCTGCCCATGGCGCCGGGCATCGCCGAGCAGCGGCGCACCCATACCTATGTCCGCAACGGCACGACATCCCTGTTCGCCGCGCTCGACGTTGCGACTGGCGCGGTAATCGGCCAGTGCTACAAACGTCACAGGGCGACCGAATTTCTCGACTTCTTGAAGCGGATTGACGCCGAGATGCCCAAGGGGCCGGACGTGCATTTGGTGATGGACAACTATGCGACCCACAAGACGCCGAGGATCAAGGCCTGGCTCGCACGCCGCCCGCATTGGCATGTTCACTTCACGCCAACGTCAGCCTCCTGGATCAATCAAGTCGAGCGGTGGTTTGCAGAGCTGATGCGCAAGCAATTGCAACGCGGTGTCATCGTTCCACCGCCGAACTGGAAGCCGACATCGACGCGTTTATCGCAACGCACAACGAGAATCCCAAGCCATACAGATGGGTGAAATCCGCCGGCCAAATCCTCGCCTCCGTCAAGCGATTCTGCCAAAAAACAATGAGCCGAACTTCAGATTCCGGTGACTAGCGTTGGCGCTCATTCATGGGCGGACTATGATGAACAGATCTGCGCTCACGAAAATCGATATGTATCCGCCGCTATGACTGTCCGCGACTTTGTTAAACCCGCGCTTTGACGCACAAATCACCGTGAGTCGGCAAAGGAGTTGAATAAAACTCTTAGGCCGTGCTGATGATGATTAGCCAAGAAGTGTTACGTCTGTAGGAATTCCAGTAGAACAAAATACGAACAATTAGCTTGATTTTAAGCGGATAAACCGATGGATTTACTAGTAAAAACTGACTTCCCTTGAAAGGGTTTTCTTCCGGCTCGTAACATTGGGTTAACGAAGTAACGTTTGACGCAAAACTATGACCGGTCAACTGTCGATCGACGGAAAATCACTGACGATCACGAAAAATCCGTCGTGAGGAAAAATGATAGCGAGCCAGCAGCAAGTCGAACCCGCAGAATCATCGGCGGCAAAAATCAGCCGGCAGTCTCGATTGTTGTCTGCACAGCTGAGGTCGATTCGCGAGCGCCTCTACGAACCCGTAGCAGCAAAGACTCTGAAGACCTTCACGTCGCGCGAAGCCGCGATGCTGCTGGGGATTGCGGAATCAACACTTCGTCAGATGTCGCTCGATGGAGAGAGCGCAATACCCGATCGCCGGGATAATGGGCGACGAATTTATACGCTTCACCAAGTAAATCAGATACGCCAGCATCTCGCTCAAAAGCGCCCGAATGAAGCACTTGAGTTTTTCCCACGCCGCCGAGACGGTGAAAAATTACAGGTCATTGCTGTTGCAAACTTTAAGGGAGGCTCAGCAAAAACGACGACAACGGTCCATTTGGCGCATTATTTGGCAATCCAGGGGCTCCGGGTTCTTGCGATCGACCTCGATACGCAAGCATCACTGTCAGCAATATTTGGATACCAGCCGGAGTTCGACGTTGACCAGAACGAGACCGTCTATGCAGGAATTCGCTATGATCGACGTCGCAAGGCTGTCCAAGATGTGATCCGAAAGACCTATTTCGCCGGGATTGATTTGATCCCGGCGAACCTGGAACTTATGGAGTATGAACACGAAACTCCGCAGGCGATTGCAGACGGCTACGGACGGGGAGAAGAGATTTTCTTTCGCAGGTTGTCTGCGGTCATCAGTGAAGTTGAGGCTGACTACGACATAGTACTTATCGACGCCCCACCTCAGCTGGGTTATCTTACTCTTGGCGCCCTATGCGCTGCCACGGCGCTTCTTATCACCATTCATCCGGCGATGATCGACGTCGCGAGTATGAACCAGTTTCTGGCTACGATGAGCGATCTCATGGGCGTGATCGAGGCACGTGGCGGCACGCTCAGTCACGATTTCATTCGCTACTTGATCACGCGACATAACCCAAACGACGGTCCTCAAGTTAATGTCGTCACTTTGTTGCGATCCCTTTTCAAAGAAGATGTTTTGGCCCCCGTTGTCGTTGAAACCACCGCGATCGCGATCGCGGGCCTCGAAAAGAAAAGTCTTTATGAATTGTCGAGAGGAAGCGTTGGGCGCGATACACTTTCCCGTGCACTCGAGTCGGTAGATTCGGTCAACCGAGAAATCTTCCTCTATGTTAAGAACGTGTGGGGTAGATGATGGTCAATCCCGAGGAACGAAGCCAGCAGATGAACAGCTTGTTCGGGCACATCGATACTGACGGTCTCGCGAAACAATCGTCGCCCTTACGTTTCGGGCAGGAAAAGCTGCGTGTTGGCTCGGCGGTCGTCAAGTCAATGGATCGTGCGTTCGTTTCAATCGAAGATGAGAATAGGCGTCTTCATAATCAGTTGCTTTCATCAGGATCAGCCGTTGAACTCGACCCTGATCGCGTCGCTCCATCGTTCATTAATAATCGCTTGGACATCGAAGGCGATGAGAGCTTTCATACGTTCGTCGAAGGTATCAAAGAGGCTGGACAGAAGCTTCCCATTCTCGTGCGTCCCTTGGCGGGGAAGCTGGCTCACTATCGAGCTGCCTACGGCCACCGACGCCTCCCCGCGTGCCAGATATTGAAGCGTTCCGCCAAGGCGATCGTACGTGAGTTGAGCGACGAGGAACCCGTTGTTTCACAAGGGATCGAGAACTCGGAGCGTCTCAATCTATCTTTCAATGAGCAGGCGCTATTTGCCTTGAACCTAAAAGAGCGGAAATACTCGCGGGAGCTGATATCAGACGCGCTAGGTCGCAATCAGGGCCAGCGCCGCGCCTATATCTCGATCCTTATAAATACGGCTGCGCTGATTCCTGAAGAGCTCATCCGGCCGATGGGATCGCCGCCCTCCATGGGGCGTCCAAAATGGGAAAAGCTGGGGGCTTTCATTAATAATCGAAATCTGAGCGCTCGGCGGAAGAAAATCCTCGCAGATGTCACTGCCTCTCCTGCATGGGAGAAAATCGGAAGCGCCCGGCGGTTCGCATTGATCATGACTGCCTTCAATCGTTCTACTAAATGCGGGCCAGACTTGGTCGAAGTGTCGCTGGACGATGGTATTATCATTGTAGCAAAACAAACCGATAAGCCGACACATATTTCAATTCCTGACAATCGCTTTCCCGGGCTTTCGGACTGGCTGCTGCAACGGCTACCCGATCTTTTTGAAGAGTTTCAATGGGACAACGAAAGGTTTTAGAATGAACTAGTCGCCAGAACCGGAAAGGGCCCATCGACTGCAATCGATAGACCCTTGAACTAGCGGCCAACGGAGCGTCTATGCACCATCAACATCAGCTATAGCGAACAGATTATAAGACGGACGAGGGTGTTAATCAAGTCTCTGTAACTGCCAGGGACGGATTTTTGCGCGTAGCGATCCGTGGGCTTCCTGAAAATTGATTGATTGGGACTGCGATCTTGTGATCCGCAGCAGGATAGCCATGACTGAATTATCGTCAGTCGCGTCATTTCGACGCGTCACTCCCGGAATTGCTGCAAGCGCGCGTCTTGCAATGGCAAACAATGTTCCTGATACAACCAAGTCCGAAATAGCGCTGCTTTTGAAGAAGGCAGCTCCAATTTTAGGCATCGACGGCCCCACCTATCACGTCATGGATATCCTTCTTGGCCTTTCTCGGGCCGATGACTGGAGGGGCTCTGGTCGTCCGATTGTGGCGATATCGAATGCGAAGCTGGCGGAATATATAATGCGTTCAGAACGCACGGTAAATAGATGTATCCGACGGCTAGTTGAAGCTGGTATCGCGGCTTATCGAGACAGCTCAACGGGCCGACGGTTTGTATACCGCAATAAAGCTGGTGAGGTGATGGCCGGCTTTGGAATCGATTTCACACCAGCCCGAGTGAGGGCTGACGAACTAAAGCAGGCCGTTGATCAGTACCAACAACGACTGAACATCGAACTGGCAGCCAAGCGCGACATCAGCCGGTTGTCACGTGCAATCGAAGACCTTTGCACCTGTAATCCATCAGGTGTCACGACTGAAAAATTGGAACTCCAGGCGATATTGGGGGATAGCGACGGCGTTATTGAGCGGGCGGAGCGGATAAGGCAACTACACCTACAGACGTTAGCTAGGCTGGCCCCAGAATACGTTCCGTTCGATATGACATGCGAGGGTGACACCGGCGTCACTCCAGATATCGATACAAACCCAGAATCTCTCTCTGAAAGTAATAAAATGCCGACCCGCTCTAACGAGCGGGGCATTTTTCAAGAAAACGGCCGCTACGCGGCCGAAGGGGCTTTTGAAAAAAATCCTACGAATGCCACGGTTGCGATGCAAGATAAGACTGACGGCGAGGATCGTGATGCAGACACAGTCCAGGGTGAGGTTTTGGGCTCCGTGTCTGTGGGGCTCCTCCAGGCAGCCTGTCCAGGGGCCCAGGCGATGATTGCACAGCAGTTTGACAGCTGGTCTGCACTCGGTCGATCTGGGGAGAGGCTTCGCCGGATGATAGGTCTGTCCGAAGCGGGCTGGGCTGATGGTCAGAAGAAAGTTGGCCCTTACGCTGCCGCGGCGATCTTGGCGACAGTACTTGAAAAGTCAATTCGTGACCCTGAGCAGATTTCTAAACCTGGCGGCTATTTCCGAGCAATGATTGATCGAGCCATTGATGGTCGACTGAATTTGGAGCGCAGTCTTTTTGGGCTTGCCGACCGCGGGTATGGTAATCCCTAGTCACCGGAATCTGAAGTTCGGCTCATTGTTTTTTGGCAGAATCGCTTGACGGAGGCGAGGATTTGGCCGGCGGATTTCACCCATCTGTATGGCTTGGGATTCTCGTTGTGCGTTGCGATAAACGCGTCGATGTCGGCTTCCAGTTCGGCGGTGGAACGATGGACACCGCGTTGCAATTGCTTGCGCATCAGCTCTGCAAACCACCGCTCGACTTGATTGATCCAGGAGGCTGACGTTGGCGTGAAGTGAACATGCCAATGCGGGCGGCGTGCGAGCCAGGCCTTGATCCTCGGCGTCTTGTGGGTCGCATAGTTGTCCATCACCAAATGCACGTCCGGCCCCTTGGGCATCTCGGCGTCAATCCGCTTCAAGAAGTCGAGAAATTCGGTCGCCCTGTGACGTTTGTAGCACTGGCCGATTACCGCGCCAGTCGCAACGTCGAGCGCGGCGAACAGGGATGTCGTGCCGTTGCGGACATAGGTATGGGTGCGCCGCTGCTCGGCGATGCCCGGCGCCATGGGCAGAACCGGCTGCTCGCGATCCAGTGCCTGGATTTGCGATTTCTCATCCACGCATAGCACGACTGCCCGATCAGGTGGCGACATGTAAAGGCCGACTATGTCTTGCACCTTATCAACGAACAGGGGATCGGAAGACAGCTTGAATGTCTCCGAACGATGCGGCTGCAAACCAAACGCGGTCCATATCCGACGGATGATGGTGTGCGACAGCCCGCGGTCGGCTGCCATCGAACGGATAGACCAGTGCGTGGCATCCTTCGGGGTGGTGTTCAATGTCCGTTCGACGACCTCAGCTACCTGGACGTCAGAGACGGTTCGTGGCCGACCTGCGCGATATTCGTCGGTCAGCCCGTCAATGCCACCCTGCACGAACCTGCGGCGCCACTTGCCAACCGTGTGCTCGTGGACGCCAAGGCGTTCGGCAACATCTTTGCTCTGCAAGCCCTGCGCGCACAGCAAAACTATCCGGCATCGATCCGACAGCGAGCGCGGCGCCTTGTGCCGACGCACCTGAGACTCAAGAAAATTTCTATCCTCGTCGCTCAGAGCGACAAAGCCCGCTTGCCTGCCGACCATCAATCAAACTCCCGCTGTTACAACAGAAGCAAAATAAAATGATGCCTACTTTAGTTCCACGTTAATAGGCGGTGTGGACGGATTGCCGCAAGTTTAATTTCTGCGATTCCCAAATCCGTATTTGAATGATTCATGGGTTGCCGGTTTCAGAGGAGATCGGCGATGCTGACGAAGATGACAGAAGCGGACTGGGCGGTCGCACTTGAGGTTTTCCGCGCCTCGCTTCCGCGGCGGGGCGACAAGGGTCGAGATGACCGGCTGTTTTTGGAGGCCCTGCACTATTTCTCCGTCAACAATATCACCTGGCGCGGTCTGCCGGAGCGCTATGGACATTGGAACAGTGTCTGGAAGCGCTTTTCCCGATTGAGCAAGGCGGGTGTTTTTGAGATTTTCTTCGAGCACCTTGGCAGCCTGAGCACGTCGGCCGATCTGGTTCAGATGTTCGACAGCACCGTGGTGCGCGCGCATGTTTCGGCAGCAGGAGCAAAAGGGGGCAATATGGCCAAGCGCTTGGCCGCTCGCAAGGCGGCTTCTCGACCAAAATCCACCTGAAGACCGATTTCGACGGACATCCCATCGCCTTTGATCTGACCGGGGGCGAGAAAGGTGACGCTCCGCACTTTCCAATCCTGCTTGGCCTTGGCCCCGATGTAGATCCCCGCGCCGCCATGGGCGACAAGGGCTATGACAGCAAGGCTAACCGCCAGGCCGCAAGAAGGCGGGGTGCGGTTCCCGTCATTCCTTATCGTTCAACGGCAAAATCAAAGCCGACGTTCTTTCCCAAAGCGCTCTACAAAGGTCGCGCCCGCATCGAGCAAGCAGCCGGAAAACTCAAGCCCTTCAAGCGCGTTGCGCTACGATGCGAGAAGACCAAACAAAATTTCTCCTCCATCGTCGCAATCGCCGCAGGCTTCATCTTGATCAAATCCGTCCACACTGCCTAGATTGAACTGCGCCGTGTTTACCAGTATCCACCTCAGCCTTTTTGACCCACTCATGGAGTGTATGCGGCGCACAGCCTATTTTGGCCGCTATCGATGAGATCGCGGCCCAACGGGACGGATGTTCGGCTTCATGGTCCAAAACAAGCCGCACCGCTCGGGCCCGAACTTCAGATGAAAATTTGTTTGTTGTCTTGCTTGTCATGGCTCCACTTTCTCACGAGTTGGAGCCTCCGGTAAACACGGGGCGGTTCACAAAGCCATTGCACCAGATCGACAAGTCTCCAGCGCACGGCACCATCGAGATAGGGAACGGGACCTTTCTCGACGATCTCAATGAGCGCTTTGCGCTGCTTGTCGTTCAACAGCGGCTCACGGCCCTTGGCCTTTCTGGTCTTCAGGCCGTCTGGACCGTGTTGATTGAAGCGCTCGACCCAATCGCGGACGATTTGCAAACCGACCCCGCCCATAGAGGCGGCTTGGCTCCGCGAGCCGCCTTCGTAGATCACTGACAAAGCAAGCAATCGCCGGGACCAGTCCGTGTCCCGGCTCTTTCTGGCAAGCTGACGCAGGTCTTCAGCCGTGTAGTCCCGACGGATATCGAGTGCCGTTCCCATCGCGAAATCTCCTTCCGCCATGTTGAAGCATGATTTGTCTCAAAACGGAATCCCGTGAGTCAACTTCATCGGGCACTGATATTATCTCGTGCCCGATCGCGCGGATCATAAATCCGTCGTTCATAAAACTCGTCAAAAGCATTTTCAGCTTTTGATGCGCCTATCGAGGCCGCGGTACGGTTCAACGCGGAAACAAGCAAAGCTTTTTTCTTCCTCAATCCAAGTGGCATGGTCTCTAGGTCCTTCTTAACGTCATAAAGGGCTAAAAACTCTCGATATACTTTCTGCTCACGCTCGCGAGTAGGCCATTTTCCTGTCAATGCCGTTTCGCGGGCGAGTACAGCTTCTGTCTGGCCACGGGGCCCAAGATGCAGCAATTCAGAAGTCTGATCTTTACAAGGTGAGGAAAGGACCGGATCGCGGCTTACTGTATAGTTGTAGCTGGTAGTCGCAACCTGAAGTGGCATGATCACCCCATCTGGCGTTTCACATTGCAACCCGTCGTTAGCGAGTTGGTGCGCGTAGCCAAGCTGGTTTAATTGATACCCATTTGAAGCCGTTACACTTTCCGTGGACGCAACAGGGTCAGACAGGGTTGCCCTTTGATCAGACCGGTAGCTCGCGTCATCTGGCCACCCGCGCCCCACCAGTCCGGTCCGCCCCCTTCCGGTACCAACATGTTGGCGATGAAGCTCCTTGCATTCGAGGTAAGCGGGCATCGGCCTCTCCAAACGCCGGCCCTCTTTTGTCGAGCGCAGGGTATGGTGGACAACCTTGAACCCAAAAATATGCTCCGACTCGTATTTTCCGGTCTCGGTCGCAAGCCGCGCTCGTTCGTTTTTACGACTTCCATAAGTGCCAATATTGTCGCTTCTCGTGCTAGCGGCTTTTTCTGGCTGAGTGGACTGGGGCGTCAACCCCGTCCCGTGGGACGGCGACCCTTTCGTGTGGAAAATTTCGTCATTGGCCGCTGCTCTGGCGCCTCGACGGCTCCTACTGCCCAGCCGTTTAACTTTGGTGACGTCGTCCAGGGGACTACTTTTGGCGATGCTTCCGGTTTGATCTGTGTCACTTCCAGAGGGCCCGAAATTGAGTACGCGTCTTGCTTCCAATTGCGTGCATGCGAGATTTTGCACGTTAGTCTGCTCTTGTGCTGCATCCCGTGTGAGACAAAGTGGGCGTGCTTCAAGTTGTTCAACCAAACTGAGACGGGACTTACTGTTCGTACTTGCTTCCGACAGAAGACCAGTCACCTTGCCATCCTCAAACGGATCATGTTCATCGGGAATCCAGGCCGCGGGGTCGAGCTCTGCCAGGCGCGCGTTCACGACCAGATTTTGCCAACGCGGCTGGGCTGGCTGCTTCCAATGTCCGTACGCCCGACGTTCCGCATCGCCAAGCGACATTCCCTCATATGAGAAGACTGAGGAAGGTGTCGTCCCGATCACCGGATTCGATTCGGCGTCACCTTCGATTACAGCTTGGCGTGCGTCTATGATAAGATCTTCCCAGGTGGGCTGGTACGGCTTGCTCCCGCGATTATGCGCAGCGCGCTCCGCCACTCCATCGTACACAAAGGACGCACACGACACCTCATCGTCATCAATTGGGACGCGGGGCACGCGCTCGCATTCGTTGGAAGGAGTTTCCTTGCCTCTTTCATGTGAGCACGACATCGAAGCAACCCGGTCCAATTCAGCAATGCGTGCGTCAACAACGAGATCTTCCCATCCTGGCTGCGCGGGCCCGAGCCATTTTTCGTATGCTAGCCGTTCACCCTCCCCAAGTGGGAGGCCTTCGTACTCGAAGACCGAGCTGTTATTTGATTCGTTGAGCCAGCCAGAGCTGTCGATCGCTTCAAGACGCGCGTCGATTATTAGGTCTTTCCAGGATGGTGCCTGTAATTTACTCCAATTCTCATATACCTCGCGCTCAGGTGAGCCGAGTCTCATCCCATCAAATTCGAATGCGTGAGGGAAACCGATTTTTTGATCGATCGAGCTTGTCCGCCTGCGCTTGGAGGCATCGGACCGGAATTCCTGCTGAACGAAATCACACTCGTTCGGAATCGAAGAAGCGGCGTGTAGCTGTTCAATACGCGCGTTTACAACGAGTTGTTCCCAACTGGGTTGTCCCGGCTCCATCCATTCTTCGTAGGCGCGCCGTTCCCCTTCCACCAGGGGCACACCCTCATAAACAAACGTCGATGAGGTACTTTCTCTGAAATCGAGATTCCAATCGGAACTGTCTATCGCGCTCATGCGAGCGTTTATTATCGGATCTTTCCAACCCGGCCTGTCCGCTCTGTCCCATGTCTCGTACGCGGACCGCTCGGCGGCGCCAAGTCTCATTCCGTCATAAAAGAATGGCGAACACGAATTTTCCCAATGATCCGTTTGGCCGTCGGATGTGGATCCAGCGAAACGGTTCGAAGGCACTTTGGGATGTAGGACAGGCGTAATCCCGGTGTTAACCTCTGCCGAGGATCTAGCCGACTCACCGTATCCGCTTTGCGAGCTTCCCGATGTTTTCATGGCGATGTCTCATCAATCGGCAACCTTCAGCGTTGTTAGTGCATTCACGAAGCGGGACTTCTGACGGCGCCAACAAGACTTGATCCGAAGCGGTATAACACTGAGCTTCAAGTGCCGGAATCTGTTCCACCTCGTTGCTGGAGAGAAATGATCTGTTCAAGGAGTTCGCGTTGCGCCAGAAGAGCTGGAGCAATGTCCAGAAGCTCCTCGGAGGTTGCGGCGTCCGCGCCCCTGTATTCATGTTTGTCATCAACTTCGTTTGAACCGGTGCGAACTTCTATCACCGCGCTGTGCTCTCCCTCGGCCACAGGTCTGCTTACGGGGGTAACGACTTTCCCGTAGTCGCTCTCTTCAATCTGCACCGGTTTTTGCGATATTGGATCGACTGCTTTCTGGTCAAGCTTGCCTTCGAAGATGTTCGTATCTTCCGGCAGCCTCAAAGATGCGGGCTCGGGAAGGGAACCCTGTTGGCTTTCGAAGAGCCGCTTCAATATGAGATCCGAATAATATCGCACTTTTCGCAGTTTAAGGGGAGGTTGGCCCTTGATAAGGACTATTTCATGGTCATCGTCGAGTAGGCGGACCTGTTCGGCACGCAGAAGCGGCGCTCCTTGTTCGGAGATTTGGATGTTGTGATCAAACATGCGCGCTTGGCTGTACGAAGTCGAGCGAGCTTGGAACGTGTAGTCGCCGATAGCTTTAGAAATGTAGGTTGGCGTCTCGTCATCAGCGGTCGCCATGAATACCTGCACACCAGTATTGCTGAGGAAATTTTGCTTACCAGCTTCATCATAGGTTCCGGTCAAAGCCGACAGGCTCTGTATGATGAACATGAAGCGGCCCTTGTAGCCGGCGATCGTAGTAATCGCCGTCTCTACGGCTTCCAGCTTGCCCAGGTGCTTGAACTCATCGAGGAGAAATAGAACATCGTGCCGTTCATCCCCAAGGGGCAGCGATCGCTGCAGGATTGATACAACCTGCTGGAAGAGAAGACGCATCAACGGCGCTACGACTTCGAGATCATTCGGGCTGACACAAAGATAAATGCAAGTCTTTTTCCGCCGCAAATCGTAGACGGAAAAATCCGAGCGGCTTGTAGCCGCCTTAACGAGTGGATCGGCCCAAAGATTGAGGCCGCCGTCGCCGAGCACCGATGTGTAGGACGTCAGTATTTTGGTGTCATTTCCGGCCATATTGTCGAAGATTCGCTGAGCCTCTTTGTTTTGTGTTTCCTCCGCCAGTTGCGCAAATAGCTTGTATTTTTCGCCCGGCTGAGCGAACAGGTCGTAAACCGCGCCGATCGTTGGTGTGCCGCGCTCAATACAACTCAATATGCCTGCTACGAAAAGATCCCGTGCGCCGTCGATGAAACCCTCCGCTCCCTTTCCTTTGGCTGTGATGAGATTCGCAGCAAGGCGACGCGTTTCTGTAAAGCGCCGTTCGGCCGGCAACGCGGCAATATCAAGCACGGGGTTGTAACAGTGGGTTCGCCGCTCTGGATCTAGGGGCGAGAACTTGAAAACGGCGTCGCCGCTTGATCTGCGCGCCCTCGATGTGAGTTCAAATAGCTCGCCTTTCACATCCAAAGCGATTACTGAGCCCTTAAAGGTTAGCAACGTCGGGATAACGACGCCTACGCCCTTACCAGCGCGGGTTGGGGCAACAACAAGACTGTGAGGTTGTTCTCCATTACTCAGGTAGCTACCGAACCAGCGCGGTCCGCATGTTTTGCCGAATATGGGACCCGTGACGTGACTGTAGCGCTGGAGGTATTTGGCGTGCCGCATCTCGCTTGAACCGGCCCAGCGAGCGGTGCCGTGATGTTGGCGATCGCGCATCGATAACAACAGTTGGCCTAGCAACACAACTGTCGACGTCACCACGATGATGGCAAGTCCGCGGTAGAACGTAGGGCTTGCGTACCCCAAGTAAGGTGGTGTCTCGTACAGGAACGTAAAAACGCTGAAAGTCATCATCTTTTCGCCCGTAAATCCATGGCGAAATGTGACATAGAGACTTGCTGCACAAAAACCAACGGCCAGTGAACATGCAATGATCGCAGCTAGGCCTATTGGCGTGTACTTGCCTGAATTCATCACATGACCATGCTCCGTTCATCCTATTGGACGCGGTTGCTTGTTTTACGGGAGCTGGATCTACAGCCCATACGTTTCGCGCACGCGCGGTTCCAGCGTCCTCTTGCCGCCCTGCGCGTCACGGCCATCCCCGTTCCGGCCCATCGGCCGATCTGCTAGCTGCTCGGCCTGTTGCGCGCGACCTTCGTTCCGGCCGTCAACAGTTTTTGTGTTTGAAGTTCCAGGGTCCGAGTGGTCGTGGACAGGATCGGGACGTAGGAACTCGATGAAAAGGTTTTCGGCGCCATTTGCAGCCTTGGAATTATAGGTTTCCGGCGTCATGTAAGCGTTGGTTGGCGATTTAAGCCAAACATTTTCCGCCCCATACGTATTCGTTACGGTGGCAAGCCTCTCCAACCTGAGAAGTTTTGGCCAAAACGCGAAGAACATTCCGCTTGGATGCTGGACCATCACCTCCGGATTATGAACGCCAGCCTGCCGCGGGAACTCATAATCATGTTCGCTGACCCGTAGTCCAGCAGGTGTATCATAGAAATATTTGCTATCGGACTTTAATCCGCTGAAGGTGTTACCGGGGAGACCGAGCGCTTTCATTCGTTCGAGATACTGTTCGGGTCCGAGATGCAAAAGGAGCTGATTTCGCGGCATATAGGATCTTTGCGCGCCATCCGCTTTGACGAGGATAACACTCTTTTCCAGCTCCTCTGCAGCGGGCCACCTCCTTAATCTTTCAAATAGTTGCTTTCCGGTTTCAAAAAGAACAACTTGGTCCAAAGGGTGGGGCCACCGAGGAACTGGCTCATGCCCAATGAGCAGGTTGTCACCAAGCTGTTCAGCATCAAAAGCCGCTCGTGTTGACGGGTGCGGCCGGTAAGCACAGGTCGCCCCAGGATTTTGCTGAACCTCATAATGAAGCGAGATTTTTCGTTTGCCTTTATCCGAAACATCTCGCCGTGTATCGGCAGACGGCGGGTTGTCGATTTGCAGCGGACGCGCAACGTCCGAAGCGGTAGGCTCCGTCTCGTTTGCCTGCGGTAACCTAGGTACTCCGCTTTCGAGAGCGACGGGTGCCGCCCGGGCGGCTTTTGTTCCCGAAACAGCATTGGGCCAGCCCACCTCTCGGATAGCCTCCTTCACACTGAGTTTATGAGAATTTTCCCCAACACCCTGCTCAAAACGATATCTCTTGGAATGTGGTTCCGAGATTGCGTCAATCCTTGCCAGATCCTCGTCGGTCAACTCGGGGCAGTCGTCGGACTTCGGTTCTGATGGGCTCGGCTCCTGCCGCGAACTTTCCCGGCGGACCGCAGCATTCGTGAGCCCCCCTCCGCGGCCTACGGGAAAACCCACGGGTGAGAAAGCGCCATCCGACCTGACCGCATGAATAGTGTTCGCAACTTCGCGCCTGGTAGTCGGGCGGGCTTCAGAAAGTGCGTCAATCCTTGCCAGATCCTCGTCGGTCAACTCGGGGAAGTCGTCGGACTTCGGGTCTGATGGGCTCGGCTCCTGCCGCGAACCTTCCTGGCGGACCGCAGGATTCGTGAGCCCCCCACCGAGGCGTTCGGTAAAATCCTCCGATGAGAAAGCGTCGTCCAACCTGACCGTATGAATAGTGTTCGCAACTTCCCGTCTGGCAGTCGGGCGGATTTCGGAGAGTGCGTCGATCCGCGCCAGATCCTCGTCGGTCAACTCGGGGAAGTCGTCGAAGCGTTCCTCTGGCGAGCCAAGCGATCGAACTGAACTGTAATCGATCAATGCGACTGTTTGGCTACCGATTTCGGTCGCGTCATCGGAATAGGCACTGTCGCCGCAGATTTGGATGCTTTCGATGTTGGTGGACCCTGCCTCTGTGCTTGAATTCGCGGCAGCTATTTCAGTAGGAGCAACGGGAGTGCTGAGCGGCGAACTGTTGTCAGCGAGCAAATCAATGTCATCTAGCCCTGGCCCAGAGAAGCCTTGTTGCGCCGACTGAATATTGTTGGTCTCGCTATCACCGGTGTCTTCGATCCAATACGGTGCGCCGTCGAATGTTTCTTCGGGCTGACCCTCTCCAGGAATGATTGCATCTTGAGTTGAGCCAAAAGTGCTTGTGTCGATGGGTAGCGTCGCAATTTCGTGCTGAGATTGCATATCACTCTCTCCCGTCTCGATATCATCCAGCCCCATGACAGACCGGTGCGCCCCTTGCATAGCCGGCGTCGCGGTCAAGCCATCTTCCATAGTCAAAGACGCGGCAATAGTTCCCACCTGCAATTCCGAACTGATATTTCGCTTCACCATTGATTTACTTTGATCACTGGTTTGCTCGTGTTCGCGCAGCCGATTTAATTCCCCGTTGCCAAAACGTGACGACGACATCACCTCGTGGTCCGCCCTAGAAATGGACTGCATTTCCAGCTCCCGAAGGTATTGCATGGCGGTACGAAAGTACCCCATGCTCCTCGTCATAACCCTTGGGCCTGCCGGGACCTCCGCTGATCTCACCGGAAGTATCTCTGAGGCATTTTGGGCATGGGTTTCAGGCTGTTGATTTCCGAGGGAAATACCTGAAAGATCGGTCCCAGCAGGAACTAACGGTCGTAAGAAACCGGTCCTTATCGAGGGTTCTGTTCGGTTGTCTCGGACAGCAGTCGATAGCGGTGTGACCTGGATCGGTGCGCTTCTGGCACCTCCGTGATTTGAGTTCACCGTAGCGGAGCGGCTGAAGTCTCTACGAGGTTCTTCGTCTGCCATAATCAATCCTTTACTATCTTCTATTTCCCTCATCTTCTTGGCTGCGTCCGTCCCTTGAACGCTTGCGAATGCTCGGCTCGGCTTCCTCATCACGGGGACGCTTAGAATTTGGGCCCCCCTGCTGCGGGCGATCGGCTGTGGCAGGCAATCCATCCGTAGCGATGTCGGTCTGCGACGGGTTTGATCCAGGAGCCTGTATTGACGATGTCGGACCGTCCCCGGTAACCGGTACGTCCGTGATTGCCACTCCCGCCCGAACTCTGTTTACCCTAGTCAGTTTTGCGCCTCTGTCCTCATCCTCATCACCACGAGGGCGTTTTCGATGAAGTCGTTGCTGAACGTCGTCCTCGCTTGTTGGGTGCGTGACGGATTCGATCGCCAAACCAGTACCGGAAGCGCCTTCAACATCCCGGCCATCGCCGTTCGATCCGATTCGTGCCCGGGAACGCCCTTCGGACATCGGTTGCAGATGCTCGTTTCGTTCCGGACTTTCTGGCAGGTTTTGCGGTCGCTCACCGTACGACGAATCGAAGAATTGTTCCGGTTCGCGATCGTTTTCGCCGGGCGTGAAATGTTCGAAATCAGGATCGTCGAAACGAATTTGATTGGCCTGCTGCCGCTCAAGGCGCCTATACTGGGCAAAAGTCATTGGCCGCTCGGTGATGCCGCGCTCAGCTCGCCTGGTCGCTTCCAGGACGATGCCATGACGAAACGAAACCTTGGCCATTCTAGTGCGCAGGGCATCGTAATTCAGTTGAGGGTGGCGCCGGGATATTTTCAGCCACTTGTGTCCCAAGAGTTCGCGACGATTAACGACGACATGCAAATGTGGGTGATCGCGATCAGTGTGGAAGGCCGTAAGATAGTTGTATTGACCTCCCCCTTCGCCTGACCCGAACGTCTCGGCTGCCCACTCGCGGCTCGCTGCATAAGCCGCTGGCTGACTTGTACCAGCAGGGAAGCTTACAATAATATGGGTGGTCAATTCCTTTTGCCTTTCCTCGTCGGGCTGACTTTCGTCGTAGGTCCCGGTTTCTTGAATCCAACTTCGGGCGAGATCGCGGATATTATCCGGTGGTACGAAAATATCGAGATGCCGTGCTGAACGCTGCAGCTCCAAGGTGCCCTTCCGGGACAGATATTCCAATTGATTAATAATTTGTTGGAGGGTCTTCGTCCCACCTCCTGGCACAATGCGGATGATGACTTGAGATCGATCGGGCATCTATCAAATTTCCTGCCAATAGCATGTCAGTGCTTCGAGGCGTCCGCCAGCATGGAGCAACCGTCAATCCTTCGCCGTGATACGGACAAAATTGAACGGAGTAAGCCATCGAGATCGGCGAACGCTTTACCGAAAGCGTTACGTTCAGCTTGAAGAGCACCCAAATCCGTCGTCGGATTTTCAGCGTAGGAGTTTAGCAGCGCGGCAATGTTGTTTGAGAGTGTTCCTATGGAATGAAGTATGGCTTCCATTTCATGACGAGTCTCTGCATCGATCTCGAGAAAGCCGGCGATCCGGCGGACCGCAATTCTTATGGCCATGCTATCGGAAAGCCCCAGCCGGCGGGCTTGGCGGGAGAAGCTCTCATATTCGGCCGATCGCAAACGGGTACTAACAACCTTGAAACCTTCAATCGTCGAGCCTTCGCGCCGGTCGACAATGTTATCTGAGGGTGATTTTGCGCTTTGGGACATCGCTATGCTCCATAGAAAGCGGAATGACCTGGATTCGCTGGTAGCGGATTTCTCCAGTCAAGAGTGGCGAAGCCTAGCCTCGAGCAGAATAAAATCAATAATAATTTGCATATTTTTGGATCTAAGAGGTTACATTTGCAATTATCTAACAATATATATGAAATATAAATCTGGTAACTTTCGTTTTAATACACAGTTGCACATACGAATAAAAATAACAACGCACTCGCGCTCACAAAGTCTACAGGACAAACACATGAAACTTCTGGCTTTTTGCTCGTTTAAAGGAGGCGCCGGCAAGACGACGGCGCTCATGGGCCTTTGTACTGCTTTTGCAAGAGACGGCAAACGAGTGGCTCTTCTCGACGCCGATGAGAACCGGCCTTTAACGCGCTGGAAAGAAAACGCCATACGCAGCAATACCTGGGATAGATCCTGCGAGGTGTACGCTGCAGAAGAAATGTCGCTACTTGAAGCGGCTTATGAGGACGCCGAGCTTCGGGAATTTGATTATGCGTTGGCCGATACGCATGGTGGTTCGAGCGAGCTCAACAACACTATCATCGCTAGCTCAAACCTGCTTTTGATCCCCACAATGTTAACTCCACTCGATATCGATGAGGCACTTTCGACATACCGCTATGTCATCGAACTGCTGCTGAGCGAGAACTTGGTCATTCCGACCGCAGTGTTGCGCCAGCGAGTCCCAGTGGGGCGATTAACCACGTCGCAGCGCGCGATGTCCAACATGCTGGCGAACCTGCCTGTCGTGCAATCTCCAATGCATGAGAGAGACGCATTCGCCGCAATGAAGGAACGTGGCATGTTGCATCTCACATTGTTAAACACAACAAATGATCCGACGATGCGCCTCCTTGAGCGGAACCTCAGAATTGCGATGGAGGAACTCGTGACAATTTCAGAGCTAATTGGCAAAACCTTGGGAAATTGAAGATGGGGATCCACAAACCAGCTTTGTCTGTCGGTGAAGCAAAACGGCTTGCTGCCGCGCGACCGGAGATCGTGCAAACAGTTCCAACCCGTTTCTCGCAAGGCGCGCAGCCTCCTCGGCTACCTGAAAGAGGCAGACCGTTAGATCGACCTCTTCCTACCGCCGCCAAGCGTCGCGACAACTTTGATCGGCAATTAGTGCTAACGGCGGACGCCTTGAGTTCTGCAGCTGCGCCCGAAAAAATCCAGATCTTCCTCTCGGCGCGGCCGCCAGCTCCTGAGGTATCAAAAATATATGACACCTTGATTCTGCAGTACAGCGCTTCCAAGTCGCTGCAGATGATCTTGCGCCGTGCGCTCGCCGATTTTGAGAGCATGTTAGAGGACGGATCGTTCAGCACGGCCCCAAAAAGCTACCCGATCTCGCATGTCGTCAATAAGCCTATCATTGTTCAGACCTCCCGCATGTTCCCGGTGTCGCTTTTAGAGCTCGCACGCAATCACTTTGATCCGTTGAGACTGGAAACTGCTCGCGCTTTTGGTCACAAACTGGCTACGGCCGCCCTTGCATCTTTCTTTGCAACAGAGAAGACAAGAAAAGAAGGTAAATGATCGTCCGATCACGTGATGGTGGTGATGATCCAAATGGGCCCGGAGTTAGGCGGCCCGTTCCAACAAAAAGAATAGCCTGTTCACTACGGGATCAAATTGAAAAGGAATATGCGTCGTTGCATTAAGCCGCCATCATGCCGCCGAAGGAGACATTCACATCGGCGTCGAAGAAATAGCCGGCACCCCTGGCCGTTTTAATCAAGTGTGGGCTGGCTGAATCCTCTTCAAGCTTTCGGCGCAGTCTCAAAATGAGAACATCGATGCTTCTGTCATATACTTCCTCGTCACGCACGCGGCTCGCGATGAGCAGCTGCTCTCGAGAAAGGACGTCGCGAGGCTTTTCCAAGAACGCGACGAGCAGGTTAAATTCCCCAGCAGTCAGTTTCACCTCGCCATTGTCTGTGGATGTCAACCGCCGTTGTCTGAGACTAAGTGTCCAGCCAGCGAAACAAAATGAGCGCCGGTCTTTGGTTCGCATGACATTCGGTCGCACGCGTAATGCCACACGGATGCGTGCCAGGAACTCGCGTGTCCCAAAAGGTTTTGCTATGAAATCCGTGGCCCCCAGCTCGAGCGCGACAACTTTATCCGCCTCTTCGAGGCGGTCTCCACTGATGATTATTATAGGGATATCGGATTTCGTGGCCAGACCGCGCACGATCTCAAGTCCGTCCTCACGTCCCAGGTTGAGATCCACGACAACGACATCGACTGTCTCGGATGCGAGTACGCGGTTGAATTGCTGACTATCGGATACGGCGGTCACCCTCAACGCGTGGATCGTTAGATACTCCGTGATAAGATGGCGCATCGCGGCATCGTCATCAATGACAAGAACGTGTTTCACCAGTTCGCCTCCATTCAGGATTCTGCAGAACCATAGATTCTTGCAAGTAAAGGCTGTATGCGCCAGCCTCAACTCGTTTTTTCTCCCACTATCCGGGTAGTTCGGCAAAATTTCGGCCGAGCGGGCATGACAAACATGCTAATGGAATATTTCAATTTGATTACAGGAGGTGTTACGGCTTGCTACAACTGTAACCCTGAAAAATCTACGTGAGCAAAATCCATGGATCTCTAGTGCTGGTTTAGAAGATCCCCTATCGTTTCACCGCGCCGGCGGGCATCGGCGGCGAGCCAAACCTCGCCCACTTCGTAAACATCGCCATACGCACGAAAGGGAACAATCACATCGATAGCCGTGGCTAACATATCAATCAATGTGCGATCTTCCAAACTCGCACCTTGGGCACTGCTCTTCACAAGTGAGAACAGCTTCTTGAAGCCTTGGACGGGGTTCGCACCATGTATCGTTGAAATTGATCCAGGATGACCTGAGACAACCTCACTCAGGTAAGCCCACGCAGCGTCGTCGCGCATCTCACCGAGTAATATTCGGTCAGGACGCATCCTAAGGCTTGCCTGAAGCAATTGTTCCGCCGTTACCGCACCTAGCCCGCCCCCACTCTTGGAGTACAGCAGTCTGACATGATTCTCGTGTGGAATGACCAGTTCGAGCGTATCTTCAATGGTTATCAGCCTTTCCTCCCGTGGAATAGCGCTGATCAAGGTCTTGCTCATCGTGGTTTTGCCACTACCGGTCGGACCACAAAGCAACATCGTCCGCTTACCGATAACACATGCACGTAAAAATGATTCTAGATCGCCGTTGTCGTAGTCGCGCAGGATCGCTTCGTCTAGTTGATCTCGTCGCTGCGTCCTGATTTGCCACTGATTCCATCGACGGGCATCGTAGCGAGCGGAGACTTCTCCCAATTCCGAGACACGATTGCTCGGCCGTCGAATTGTCAAGCTAACGGTGCCAGAGGGTACAGTTGGCGGCAAGCAGATTTGCATCCGCTCGCCGCCAGGGAGTTCGGTGGCGCAAAGAGGGTTCCGGGGGCCGACATCTTGTTTTCGCAACGCCCCTGCTAGAATGGCGATGTCTTCAAGGTCATCACAAGAGAACGGTGCAGCGAACCTCGTGAAGACGCCACTTTGGCGTACAAAGGCTTCTCCCGGTCCGTTTATGGCGACTTCTTCAGTTCTCGGGTCATCGAGCCATTGCAAGACTGGTTTAAGAAGGACGCGCAATTGCGGATTTACTTCCATTGGATGCACCTCGCAGCTTTGGCTATCTGTGCGTTAGGGCAGACGCCGGCGTTTCACCGATCCACCAGTCACATAAAGCTGGTAAATTCCTGAGAAATCCAAATCCCGCGCGACGAAGATAGAGACCGTGTCACCCTGATTTTTTGTCAGGGTTGGGGGAATGTTTATGGTCGCTCTCAAGGCCGTATCGGCCGCTTGTTCGCCGTTGTTTTGGAAGCTATTGAAGCTGGTCCCGCCGGCCGAATTCCCTGCGTAGCTACTTGCCGCCTGGACTGCGCCCTGAACGACACTCAGTAGCATTGCCCCGCTGAAGCGTTTCCAGAAATGATTGTCGACCGTACCGCGCAGTCCGGAACGGCCGAGTTCGTCGGCCCCCGGAGACGAAAGAGAGACGACGGCGTGTGAGGGCGTCTCCGCGCGATTCCAGAGAACGAAAACGCGGGCATCTCCCTGCTGCAGTCCACGCTGGATCTCACCGACGACGGTCGTTCCACGATCCAGAAGTACAACATTTCCGGTTGCTCCGCGTATGTCTTGTGGCAATACACATTTCACATACCCCGCGAGATGTGTATCAATGGCGGTTTGCAGTATGCAGGGAATGATCGTTCCTTGCGTAACAGTGAAATCTGGGTGCGGCAAAAGTGTAGCGAGACTAGGCTGCACCACTGTCGGTTTCAAGCGGGCCGAAAGATCGTTTTCAGCCGAATGCTCAGACACTGCTAGGGAGTCGGGGTTTCTATCGTCGTCGTCGCCGTTCTTGATTTCAGCATTCGCCACAGATTTGACGCCATTCTGAGTACCTCCGCTGTAAGCAAAGATCGGTGTTTCTTCGGGCCTCAGTTCGTTGTGTTCTCGCTGATGTTGATCCGACGGCAAGACCGTTGCTTCTGAAGTTGGCGGGGGCGTTGTGGGAATATCAATCGGGGCCGGACGAAAGGGCTTCGTGTTGGCATCAATCACTGTATTTGGTGGTGACGGCTCGGTCTTTTTCTTTGGACGCGCACCAAGCCAAATAAGGCCCAACGACAGTACCAGAACCAAGCCAGCAACAAGGAGCTTTTGCGATCCTGAAAGGCGCCGGCCGTGAAGATCGGTAACGAGGGATCCGGGGGCGTCGATACCCTCTCTGGATTGGGCACTCACCTCCTCCATCACCTCGGCTCCTTCAACACGCGCACTACATCGGGTCTGACTGTGCCAGTCCCCGGCTTCCGTCCGACAACGTCAAATGATTTATTCCAAATGCACAGTACTGTATGACCGTCCCGCAGGCGCCATTCCCTGGAAACTGATGCGACCTCGACGTAATCTCCCTTCACTGAATAATTGGCAGTGGCTTCCTTGCCATCTGGATTGATCACGTAGATTGAAGGCACACGTACGTTTCCGGGAAAACGAAATGTCGTGGAAAACCCGTTGTCGAAAACCTCGATCGGCAATAGCGACCGGTCTCCTTGCGCGACATAACTCCAGTTTTTCGCGCCTGAGTCGCCACCTTCTGCCGGGCGTCCCAGCAAGTCCTCGGCTCGACGCTGATATTGTGCTTGCGCCCGCATCAGACCCGCAAGATCTCTCTGTTCGGCTTCTTTTCGGCGAGCAGCGGCAATGTCGGCAGGATAAGTGAACTGCACGCTGTAGTAGAGGTCAGACTGCTCTTTATCGAGCCGAGACATCGTTTTGGTCGCTAGGCTGAAAACATAGCGCCGCATTCCCGCGTCGCTTGCGGTAAGGACGATCACAGGCTGCGGCTGCAGCACTTTGCTGGCCTTGAAAAATAGATAATTGCCGCGTGGGAGCGCAGCGAGATCTTTGCTATTGGAAACGGCGACGGCTGTCACCGTTTCATTGGGCCCAAATGTCACGACTAATGTGGCTCCAACAGCGGTTGAAAGGTGCACAACCTCATCGGGATTGTAGGCGAGATAGCGCATCCGTGGATCCATTTTGCCTGCCGCCGGCGTGTCTTCCGCCTTCGCGCCACTAGTTACAAAGAGGATGCAAACCAAGCCCAGAAACAAATTCTTGGTCATTGCTGGCTCCGCGTCGTGTTCGAAACGGAATCTTCCGAAGTTTGATAGGAGGTAACGATTAAACCGCCCGGATTTGTCAGCCTCAGTCGGCCTGGCAAGTTAGCTACCGTTTCATAGTGTACCGTTGCGGTCCATGTCGTTACTATTGGAGCTTGCCCTTCCATGGTGAGAGTGCGTTTGTAGCGGATCTGCTGAACGCCGGGCATAAGTTCGTTTGAAGAGATGTGCTCAGATTCCAGTTTTCCGCGCTTACCAATGATGGTTTGGGGGGAGCTAGGACTGGGATAATTGAAGAACTGCTGATAATCTTGGCGCACCGTTGGGGCACTAAAGCTCGAGACCAGATCATAGGCGTATTGAGCTGTATCCGATGTGTAGCTCTCACGCAGACGGACATACTCCCATAGAGACGCATTCACGACCGCCTGCTCCTGCGTGGCCGGCAACCGCGAAACAGATACTTCACTGTCAACTGTACCGTCCGGGCGCACCCACAGATATACGGGCACAAGTTTGTTCAACGGAACCATAACGGCGATGGCGAAGGCCTGCGCCAGGTTTCCTGCGACTGCAATGATTGCCAAAGCAGCCAAGGCTCTGGAGATTCGCCGAGCTGATCGAGCACGTGCGGACTGAAATGCTTCTACTTCCTTATAGTGGTCCGCCAATGCTTCCCGCTCTACCAATAGCGCGTATTCAGAGTCGATCATTAGCCTCTCCTGCGTTGGTAAGCTGAAGGTCCGACTGAGTAGGCTGCCAGCGCCCGACGTTCAGCGGAAAAACAGGCCCCTTACTAGTCGCCAACTGATCGCTTGTCTGACAGGACGCCAAACCGAGGATCAGAAACAATAGAAAGTACTTCAAGGAAACCCTCCATTTGTGAAGCTGGAACTAACGGCGGATTGTCCGGGCGAGATGACGATTTAGACTACCGACAGTTTGCGTCCCGCCGCTCCAATAGCTACCTCCAATATTCCCGGCGATTGCCGGAAGAGCGACGATCAGGGCGTCGCCGGTTAGGAAGAACATGTCGAGTTCATAGAGACCAATGATCTTGGCTGCCGTTGTGCCAGCAGAAGTGACGGCCGCGAGTATTAGCACGAGCGCTGTCGCTTCCGTCAGAACAACGATCGTTGCCACTACGTTTAATAGAAGCAGAAGTATCCCATAAGTGAGAAGCTGACCGATCCATTTCGCGGCCATATCTCTAGTACGATCAAAGAGATAGCCAATGAGGATCAATGGACCGATCGCCAATAGCACTTTGGTGAGGATCCCGACGGCATCATATATTCCAAACGCAGTCCAAAGCGTTCCATAGAAAATCCATTGTGCGCCCTGAAAGGCGAGGATGTCTTGGTCGTTCATCGGCCCAATTTCAGAAGCAATCTTCTGAAAGGCTACTTGAGTGAGTGAAAACATCGTGTCGAGCTGAGCAGGAATCGTCTGCAAAGGAAGGCCACTAATACCGAACTGTTGAATGAAATTCGGAATTGTATCCTCGAACACCGAAACAACGTAATCATGATATTCCGCCTGCTCAACGACAAGAGCAACAACGACCGATATCATGATTACGCGGGTGATTCCGCCCCGTGCGTCCATTTCTCCACGCATTACAAGGATGCCCTGGACAATGATCCATAGCGTCACGCAGGCCACAAGAGGCGCGCTGACTGCCCGTTGAATGTCCCCAAGCAGCGTATCCAGCCCGACGGTAAAGGCAAGGTCGAAGATCGTATGTATCGCCGTAAAAGGCGCAGGAATGCTAAAATTCATTGCCCTTACCTGGATTAGTCTTGGTTTTCTTCGGAGAGGGGCCTGCCCGAACAGGGGGATCAATGCAATTGAGCGGCGCCAAATATAAGCGCAGTTGCCTGATGTTCCTTTCGTTGGGTCGCCGCCTCCTCCGTCTCGTGCAGCCCGGTCTGTGCGGTGGTCATCGTCAAAAGGCTGGTCGCCTGAATGTTTTGAATAATTGCGTCATGGATCTGTTTGAGAAGCAAGCCGTTGGTGACGGTGGCCGCCATGATATTGCGTGAGCGGGAGAGCTGGGCCGATGTTTCCGAGTTTGCCTTAAGGCGCTTGTCCATTGCATCCAGATTATCAGCTGCGACACCGGCCGCGTTTGCGGCTCCTGCGATCTGCCGGCGCAAAAGATTTGCTTCTGCGTCGTCACCCACGACTGCGCGATCGGCATCCAAGGTAATTGTGCGCGCATTCGTCGAAGCAGGCGTCTTGGGCGAAAACATCTCCTTGTCGAGCTCGCCGGCGGATGGGTATTGGTTTTTTTGGTCAAGCGCTGACAGTATACCGGTAACAGCAAAGGGCGCTGTCAACATTGTCACCATCGTTATCAGCTGTTCGAGATTCGCCGCAGTATTCAGCGCCGTAGTAAGCGTCTCCGTCTCCGTCACGGGGTCGCTGACGACAAACTGTGCCTTGGCAGAACCCGACAGAGCTAGGCATATGAAAAGTGCGTTTATCGCGAGCTTTGCTGTTTTCATAACTTGGATCTCCATATCAATCCTGTATCAATCCTGTGCCTCGCGGTAGCGCGTCATAAATTCGTCCAGCCAGGCAGAGGGATCCTCTCCACAGGTCTCGCGCAACTGTTGAGCAAAACGCACAGTGTTGGCGCGTCCGGAGAGAACGGCGACGTATTCTGACATATCGCGCAGATCAAATTCGCAGACGACACTTCCGCTCTCGCGCTTAAGCAAGAACTTGCGGCTGCCGATCGCCATGTCCTCGCGAATAGCCTGAAATTCTCGTTCGGTGCACTTCAACCCGTCTATGTAAGCAGAGCGGTCTGCAGTGGGTGATGGGTAGAAAATTTTGGTCATACATTGTGCTACAAGGCTTGCGCCCAACGGTGAATCGAGTACGTGCTCGGGCTGTTGTGTCGCAAGAATCAACATTCCGTTGTTCTTCCGGACGGTCAGCAGGAACTTGTCAACGACTGCTGCAAATTTCTGATTAAGCAGGTAGGCACGAAACTCATCGCAGCTCATAACGAAGCGCCGACCATCTACCATCGCTCCTATTCGATGCAAAAGATATGCTGCGGCTGGCGCACATACCTCCTCATAGTCGAGGAGATGCGTCATATCGAAGCCCGTAATCGAAGGATCTAACTTCACTTCGTCCGATTCCCCGTCAAACGCCCAGCCGAGAGCATTGCCTCGGCACCACCGCTGCAACCTAGCTCCCGCTCCTTCGGAGGGGCCGTGCAATAAGAACTCCCTTAGGCCCGCAAGGGATCTCATGTTTGGCTCAAATGAGAGTTGCCGTTGAATACCGCGCTCTAAGCGGCGATTTTCTTCCGGTGAAATCCCTCCCCTGCCGTCGCTTTCAATCAGTGCCACGATCCACTCGCGGAGAAAGTCCCTCGCCGCTGCCGTATCCTCTAGGCCGCGCAAAGGTGCAAGACCGCTTGGGACACCTCTTCGTAGCGTTAGGTAAGTGCCCCCCGTGGCACGCACAAGCAGTTCACCGCCACGATCCTTATCGAAAAAAACGATCGTCCCGCTGCGGCCAGCCATGCTCTGCTCGAGCATTGCCAGGATGAAGGTCATAAGTGTTGTTTTTCCTCTGCCAATCGGCCCGAAGATCGCGGTCATACCAACGTCGTTTTCGTGCGGAATATAATCGAAGGGTGTCCCGCCGTTTGTACGGAAACGAGCAACCGCACCGCCCCAATGGCCCGACTTTCTGCCGATAGGGAAGTTTTCGAATGAAACCAATCCAGCAAAGTTACGTGACGTGATAGCTCCAGGACGGGTACGCCATCTATGGTTTCCTGGAAACTGAGACCAGTATGCAGCCTCCATTCCAATGCTTTCCTGCACGATTACAGCCCCCGCGTCCGACAAGCTTGTGCGGGCTCGCGCACCGTAGTCGGCAAGGGTATCGAGATCATCGGCATAGACGCAAAGGCTGAGATGATGAGAACCCATAACGAATTCGCTACTGGCCAATGAATCTTCTGCTTGGGCGAGCTCACCGATCTGGGTGACTGCTTTGTCACCCGAGCTGGTCATCTGGTTAGATTTAAGGCTGAGTTTGGCGTGAGACTGTGCACGTGTTAAGAAAGAGAAACTCTGGCTCAAAACGAGTGGAAAACTTGATAACAGGAGTATGTTAAGCATTCCGGGCCGCGTCTTTGCCGGATATTCGCGGAATGAAAAGATTGATCCAACGTAACGATCTTTTGGCGCTCTAATCTCTAGGGCACGCTTACCGCAGATGACTCGGTCTGTATAAACGGCGGCGCCGAGGGAGCCGCTAACAACCGGCACTGGTAGAAAACGGCAAGTCATTATCAGGCGGAGGGCTTCACCAATTTCCGTGAAAAGCACCTGATTTTTTTCTCGGATGCCAAGGCGACGAAGTCCATACCCGTCAAGCGCGCCAGCGACAATATTCCAAAGATCCTCCAGATGCCGGATCTGATGCGCAAGATCGCCTAGGTTTTTCCCATAGCGCGTGGTGAATCTGCTTCTCACTTTGCCGAGAGCGGTGCGAGGAGAAACAATGAGTGTTAGGAAGTGGTCATTTCGAAACAGCTTACCGGAGAGAACACGCTGCTCGAACGTTTCGCTTAGGCTTGACGCGAAGGCGCTGCGAAAATGGCGTACCGGCGGTGCTGGCACATCGCTGTGACGGACGAGATGGGCATATACTGAGACGTTATCATCGGCGATATTGCGAAAGAGCGTGTTAAAGGCACGGCAGCGCGCATTACGGACCTCTACTTCCTCTAGTTCGAAGGGAAGGCCACTGATATGCGCCATGGTCAAGATGGAACCGTCCTCCAGAAGAACGATATGGTCGCTAAGGTGCCCCACGTAAGGCAGGTAGATTTCCCCAGATCTCTCGGTCCGTCCATTTGCTCCGAACATTACGTCATTCCTCTTCCTCGCGACGCCACTCTGATGGGATTGGGACTGACGCTCGCCCCGCCCCACGTGTGGCCATCAACGCTTCTCCCTGCCGTCTGGAGAAACAGCAAGACCACGCTTGCCGCGTTATAGTCACGCTCTACGACGAGCCGCGCTCCAAGCCACAGCGGCAAGAGAACAATTTCATAGAGGGGGTTCTGCACAATAACGATGAGAAACCCTGCCAACATCATAAAAACTCCAGCAAGCGTCAGCGGTACCCCGAAGAACAATGCAGGTCTCGTCGCCGCCAGATAGAGTGTGGCTTCTTCAAGATCCTTAATCATCCCCCGCCCCCGGTAAGTGTCTGGCCGAGAAAGCTGGCTCCAAACATGATAACGATTCCGCCAACAACACCTGCCACAAGACCAAGGGAAGCGCGGCCGAACATCCACGAAACGCCGATGGCTACGATACCAAGAACGGCGAGCGATTGACCAAATGGACCGAGAATAAACGTGCAGATATTGTTGACCATAGTGGCCGGGTCAGTGCCTCCAGCGGCCTGCGCGGCAGCTGGCTCGCGGAAAAACAAACTCCAGCCGATCGCGCCACTGACGCTCGGCAAGTGCGGAACCAGCAGGCTCACAACTCTGTCCCTGAGGTCACGGATTTTCGAGAGCTCGGGGTATTTCTCAAAGCATGCCATTATAGTGCATCTCCATCAGTCAGTTCGAAAAACTTGATCTTGTTCGGAGGGCGCGCGGTCATTCAGTTCCTGCGCCTCCGGCGGCGCGGATGAGCCGTCCGCTCCAATTGCTGAGTGGGAGCGCTCGTATGACTCCCAGACGTTCCAGGGTTCTTCTGAGTTTGGCTCACCACGATCGGATTTTTTCGCCGACTGAGCCAGCGGCGGCACGAGTTGCTGAGCCGCCACTTCGACCCTTCGCACATAACCGTTTGCGAACCCGCGTGTTGGGTCGCCGGTATTGTAAGCCGAGATTGCCCGCCTGAGGGCGAGTTGTTTTGACTCTACAGTGTTGCCGCCACGATAATGCCGTACAAGCAGATGCGCCGCGGCGGACAAGGACGCGCATGGCTCGATTGCAGTGCCGGGAGTCAGGCCCAAGTTCGCGAAATTCTTGGAGTTTACTTGCATTAGGCCTACATCAACTGAATGCCCGGCTACGAGACGATGGTCTACGCTTTGCGTAGCATCCGCATGGTTCCTGCAATGAAGAGTTTCACCGGTCGTATTGTCATGCAGCACGAGTGGATCAAACTGGCTTTCGACCTTCGCAATCGCTCCGAGTGTAGATGGAGCGACTGAAGGCGCGCATTCGCGAGCGAGCTGGTTGAATTCGGCGAAAGACAGCGGCGCAGCTTTGCTTGGCTGGATCATCAGAAGAATGATCCCGAAAGATCCCGCCGCCTTCAGCATTCGTTTATTCCCCTCGGTACCGCACTAATCCTGATGAGCCATGAGATGACTCAACCGTTAACAGTCGCGATGATGTTAGGGATCTGTTACTCTCTGATTTTATTGCCCTTACTCTTGGTTTCATTTGAAGCATTGAAGCAAATCCGTTCGATTTCGTGATTGGAGACTTCTGTAAGCGACAAGCAGACCCCATCTGGCAAGTCTGATGGTGATCACGTTATGGCATCAGGGATCTGATTTTCTCTGATTGTGAGGATCTATGTCTACGCCTATGGCTAGCCCTAGTCACCGGAATCTGAAGTTCGGCTCATTGTTTTGGCAGAATCGCTTGACGGAGGCGAGGATTTGGCCGGCGGATTTCACCCATCTGTATGGCTTGGGATTCTCGTTGTGCGTTGCGATAAACGCGTCGATGTCGGCTTCCAGTTCGGCGGTGGAACGATGACACCGCGTTGCAATTGCTTGCGCATCAGCTCTGCAAACCACCGCTCGACTTGATTGATCCAGGAGGCTGACGTTGGCGTGAAGTGAACATGCCAATGCGGGCGGCGTGCGAGCCAGGCCTTGATCCTCGGCGTCTTGTGGGTCGCATAGTTGTCCATCACCAAATGCACGTCCGGCCCCTTGGGCATCTCGGCGTCAATCCGCTTCAAGAAGTCGAGAAATTCGGTCGCCCTGTGACGTTTGTAGCACTGGCCGATTACCGCGCCAGTCGCAACGTCGAGCGCGGCGAACAGGGATGTCGTGCCGTTGCGGACATAGGTATGGGTGCGCCGCTGCTCGGCGATGCCCGGCGCCATGGGCAGAACCGGCTGCTCGCGATCCAGTGCCTGGATTTGCGATTTCTCATCCACGCATAGCACGACTGCCCGATCAGGTGGCGACATGTAAAGGCCGACTATGTCTTGCACCTTATCAACGAACAGGGGATCGTGGCGGAAAGCTTTGAGCCTGGTGTTCGCGTTGTTGATGTCGCGCGCCGTCACGGCGTTATAGCAAACCAGCTTTCCGATTGGCGACGTCAGGTGCGCGACGGCATTCTGGTTCTGCCGTTTGCGGCGGCAACGACGCCGTCGGAGCACGATGGTATCGAGCCGGCATTCGTGCCTCTGGCAATCGCTGCGGATGCGCCTGAGCCTGTCAATCGGTTGCCGCTGCCGAAGCTGGCCTCCGACAGGCCGAAGGTGCAGGTTTTGACGTTGGAGATTGGCTCAGACGTTGTGATGCGGGTTCCGAACGATGTATCCGTTGAACGGGTCGCCGCTCTGGTTCGCGCTGTGCGAGGAGCGCCATGATTGTCGCGGGCCAACGACTGCCGATCCTGATCGCAACGCGTCCGGTGGACTTCCGCTGTGGGCATCAGGCGCTGGCTCTGATGGTGCAGACCGAGTTGAAGCTCGATCCGCATTCCGGGATTACGGTCATCTTCCGGTCGAAGCGCGGAGATCGCCTTAAAATCCTGGTGTGGGATGGCCGCGGAATGGTGCTAATTTATAAAATTCTGGAACAAGGCAGCTTTGCTTGGCCCAAGGTTCAGGATGGAACGATGCGTCTTTCCAGGGGTCAGTATGAGGCCATGTTCGAAGGTCTGGACTGGCGACGGGTGATGGCGCAACGGGTGACTGCGCCGTCTGCGGCGGGGTAAATTCTGGCGGCTATCGCATTGTTTTATTTGGATTTTTGATGCCATTTTGCTATAAAGCGGCATGTCGCAACCTATTGATCTCAGCTTGTATCCGGACCTTCCATCAGAGGTCGCCAAAGCCTTCGCGGAGATGCAGTTCGAGCTGTCGGTCGAGCGTGCAGCACGTCAGCATGAGCAGGCTGTGGTGGCCGAAAAGGATTTGTTCATCGCCGAGTTGAAGGAGCTGATCGAGACGCTTGAGGGTCAGGTTCATGAATATCGGCGCGCGAAGTTCGGGCCGAAATCGGAAAAGCTCGATCCGGCGCAGATGGAACTGGCGTTGGAAGAGCTTGAAACGGCGATTGCCGAAACACAGGCGCGGATTGCCGCCGTTGAGAAAAAGATCGAAGCCAGTGCAATCAATCCTGGAGAGGTTGGCGATCCGGACAAGGCCGTTTCTCGCAAGGAGCGCAAGGCCCGTGCACTGCCTGAACACCTGCCGCGGGTCGAGCGCGTGATCGAGCCCGAGAGCATCGTTTGCCCCTGCGGTTGCGGCAACATGGTGCGGATCGGCGAGGAACGGCTCGACCGGGTCCCGGCGCGCTACGAGGTGATCGTCACGATCCGCCCGAAATACGCATGCCCCAAGGGGCGAACGGGCGTTGTCCAGGCCAAAGCGCCGGCACATCTTTTGGAAGGGAGCTGGCCGACCGAAGCCCTTCTGGCGGAAATTGCCGTCTCCAAGCATTCCGAACATATGCCGCTCAACCGGCAGGCTGAGGTCATGGCGCGACACGGGGGGCCGATAGACCGCCCGGTCCTGGCCGATTGGATGGGGCGCACGGGCAGCGAAATCCGGTCGGTGGTTGACCATATGGCTAAACAGCTTCTGGGGGAAAGCACGCGGCTCTATGTCAACGAGACGACCGCCCCGGTGCTGGATCCGGGGCGAGGCAAGACGAAGACGGGCTATCTCCGGGCCGTGCTGCGTGACGACCGCGGCTGGAACGGTTCTGCGCCATCAGGTGTGGTGTTCCATTATCGGCCTGGGCGTAAAGGCGACTATGCCGCCGAAATCCTCGAAGGATTTAACGGCACGATCCAGGTCAATGCCTACGGTGGTTACTCTCACCTTGCCACGTCGGACCGTGTGGGCGGCGATCCCTGGAAACTGGCTTTCTGTTGGGCACACGGGCGCAGAAAGCTGATCAAGGCTGCGCCAAAGAGCGGATCACCCATCGTTGATGAAGCGCTCATTCGCATCGCCGCGCTCTACAAGATCGAAGACAGTATTCGAGGCAATGAGCCCGAACATCGTCGGGCAGTCCGACAGGAGCTGTCGCTCCCGTTGGTGGACAAGTTCTTCACCTGGATCGCGGCTCAGGCTGCACGTGTCTCACGCAAGTCAGATCTTGGAAAAGCCTTGGCATACATGCTGACACGGCAAGACGGCTTCAGGCTGTTCTTGGACGACAGCCATGTCGATATTGACTCCAACCTGGTGGAAAACGCGATCCGCCGCCCGGCCATGAACCGCCGCAATGCGCTCTTTGCGGGCCACGATGAAGGGGGCCGAAATTGGGCTCGGTTTGCCAGCTTGATCGGCACATGTAAAATGAATGGAATTGAGCCTTACGCCTATCTGTGCGACCTCTTCACCCGCCTCGCAAACGGCCACATCGCCAAAGACATCGATGCCCTAATGCCTTGGGCCTATGCCGCCCGCATAAAGGCCTCACAATGAGCTCGTCAGATACTCGTCGGTGAGCTCATCGTGAGGCCCCAAAGGCAAAACTATCAAGCCGCTGCAAATGAAAAATCAATGGGGCGCAGACGCCGCTTACAGATCAGCGAGATGATGGAGGCGCGAGACGAGCGGCGACTGCTCCGGTTCCAGAAGCAGATGGCAGCCAACAAGCTGCTGATCATCAATGAGTTGGGTTTCGTGCCGCTGTCGAAAACCGGTGCGGAATCGCTGTTCGAGCTGATCTCCCATCGTTATGAAGTGAGCGTCCGGCGAACGGATTTTTGGTGGTTCGATCTGGCGATGCTATAGGACGCGTTTCATTTCATCGGCCATGACGCGCTCAATGATCTTGGGATCGCATTGTTCGTCGACGAGGAACTGGCGGATACCACCATCCCACGTCCTGATGTCGGCGAGGAGACTTTGAAGTTCTTCAATGCCATTCTCGGTCAGACCCTTCGTGCCATCTTCACTGCCATCGCTGACGTAAACCAGTTCGCCATCGGAGATGTTGTCCGAGTTGGCCGTCACCTCTTCGATCAGTTCGAGATTTTCGCCGATCATGCTGGCGACTTGCCTGAGTGTGTAGATGAACCTCGCGCGTGCCATTAGGGGGCCTCGCATCGAGCGGTTGCTGGCGTCCAGTTCCATGGCAACAGGTCTTCAAGTCGGTCTTTGGGGTGATCCTGGATCCGGGTGAGTGGTGTCAGCAAAGCGGATACGCGGCCGACCCAGTCGGCCATCACGGATCGGGAGATGTCTATCCCTAACCGGTCGTACATCTCGGACAGGCGGTAGAGGGGAATGTGATCGTCGAATTTTGCGATCATGATATGGGCGAGCAGTCCCGGCCCTGGTTTGCCGCGCTCGATCGGCAAGGTCGGCATTTCTCCTGCCACCATCGTATCGCACTCCCTGCAGATCATGCGTTTTTCGACATGGCGGACAATCTTGACCGACGCGGGCACGTGCTCCAGAATCTGGACCACCTTGTCGGCAGCCTTCAAGAACGAGGTGCCACCGCAGGTCGGGCAATTGCAGGGAGCCGCATAGACCAGTTCTTCGGTGGCAAGACCATCGGGCAGAGGCTTGCGCTTCGGCTTTTCGGATGCGTCGCCCAACTCCGGCAAAGGCGCTTTCCCGGAGCGCATCTCAGCCTCGGCACGAGAGGCCTCGATCTCCTCCAGCATCAGCTCGAACTGCTCTATCTTCCTGTCAATCTTTTCCGAAGAGGCGCCATGCTGTCGATGGCGGAGCAGTTCCAGTTGCGCGCGAAGAAGCCCGATTATGGAGTCTCGCTTGATGACCTCGGCTTCCTGGCTCTCAAGTTTCGCCGCCTGTTCGGCGACGAGTGGGCGCAAAGCAGTGAGCTCTTCCTGACCGTCCAGCGGTCCTGTTTCCATGCCCGTAAACGTAGC
Organism: Allorhizobium ampelinum S4; assembly: GCF_000016285.1. Lineage (NCBI taxonomy): Bacteria > Pseudomonadati > Pseudomonadota > Alphaproteobacteria > Hyphomicrobiales > Rhizobiaceae > Gillisella > Gillisella ampelina. Next base: position 174,022 of record NC_011982.1, read on the forward strand.
CGATTTGCGCCAAAACGCCAGTGCTTCGCGCGGATTTCGCTGCAAAATAAGCGCTTTAGCCCGTTCTCGCCGGAGCCGAAGTCCACGCTGGCCGGCGCCAGTCGATCCCTTCCACAAGCATCGAGAGCTGCGCCTGCGTCAGGGGCGCAACGCCTTCTTTCGCCCTCGGCCAGGGAAAGTATCCGCGTTCAAGAACCTTGTAAAATAGGCAAAACCCTTGGCCATCCCACCAGAGAAGCTTGATCCGATCGGCGCGTTTTCCGCGGAAGCCGAAGATCGCACCCGAGCCCGGTGCCTCCTTTACGACCGTCTCAACCAGCGCCGAAAGCCCATCAATGCCACGCCGCATGTCGGTCACTCCGCAGGCTAGATAGACCCGCACATTCCCAGAAGGCTCGATCATGCCGCCTCCACGCACGCGATCAACGACCCGAGCATCCTCAGCTCTATGTCAGCCGGAACCCTCAAGCATCGACCGTTTCGTAGCGAGATCTCAATAACCGCTGGCGTCGGTGGCGTGTCAGGTCCCGGTGTAGCGCTCACCTCCTCGGTGATTTCCACCGGAAGGAACATCGCCGGTCGACCGACATAGCTGAAGGACTGCCGCCACAAACGGATCTGGGATGGGTAAATATCATGCCGGCGAGCCACATCACCAATGCGAACACCAGGTTGATCAGCTTCCGCCAATATCTTCAGTTTCGCCGCGTCAGACCAGCGTCGCCGACGCTCACTGCCGGACATGATCTCCATGCGAGCCATGCAACCTCTTCGTTCTGGTATTAATGTCAGCACTAATGCTGCTTCTAATGCCAGAACATCGCCCGTTTTGCCTAATCAGCAAAATCCGCTCACCGGACGCTCACTTTCAATTCGGGTGGCAAGAGCTTCCTTCGCCGGGCGTAAATCTGCTGCGGAAGAACGTCGTGCCGACGTGCTACATCCGAAACGCTGCCATCCGCGCTGAACGCTTCGCGCAATATTGAAAGCTTCTTTTCTGTCGACCACCGCCGCTGTCGCTCGGCACCCGTCAGGATCTCAACCTTGGCCATTCATACCCTGTTACGTCACAAATGAATCATCTGTGACGTAACGTGCGCCAATTATGCGCCCGACCAAAACCGGCTCACCGGACGCTCACGTTATGAGCGAGGTGCCGCCCTGATCAGCAGCAATCTGCCTTTCGACGAATGGTCTGTTTCAATCAAGCCAAATGGGCGGATGCTAGACGTATGTGGATCGGCATATCTATTCTAAAGTGAAAGCCCTGCTGACATGGAGCGCTCTCGGTTCCGTGAGCTTTCCAAAACCCTCGATCGCTCGTTATCCGCCTTCGGCAATGGAACACTAAGCAGTTCATTCAGCAACGCTTGCTGTTCCGGATCCGTAAGATGGTCTCCTTGCATCGAAGGTTCTTGCCGGCCTTCTGAGACGTGCGACAACCCCGATTCGCCAAACAATGACTGCGGATCAAAGCGCTCGCTTATTGTATTGATCGAATGATCGCGTTCCAAAGGCCCTTGCAAATGTTCTTCTACTACACTTTCCGACACTAAACTCTTTCGCACCGGGCTATCTTCAAAAGCTCCCTGGAGGCTTTCCTCAGCACGCCCTACCGGTCCACTATGCACGCCCAACGACGGCGGGACCGGCGCGTTGTGCAGAAAACTCAAGAGCTCTTGTTCGTTTGGATCTGACTGGTGATTATTGATCGGAGATAATGGCACCGACGGCCCTTGGGAAACCGTTCTGTCCACCGACAATTGCGGATCGGCAGATCGGTTTAGTGAGGGCTCCGGCGAACCAAACACTGTTGTTCTTTCCGGCGATGCGGTAAAAAACACCCCTTTTGTTGACCCGGTTGGTCGAAAGAGATGTCCTCGCCACTCACCGAGGTTTTTCTCTTCTTGCGTTTTCCTTTCATTATCGCGCTGGAGATTGATCGCGACCGGCCTTTTGTACGGCTTAGCCTCTTCGGCTTTAAAAGCTGGATATGAGAGATGCCCATTCGACGACGGAGGTAGTGTTTGGGAAACGGCCTGTCGCTCGGAGTGCGGTTGGCGAAACAAGGATGACGTTGGTACAACGGCATCAGTTCGTTGGTCTTTTGCAGGCACAACCTTACTTTCGGCCTCGTTACGACGGCCGTCTCCAACAAAACTGACCGAATGCGACCGCGTCGTCGGTAGAAGTGATATGGGGATAATTGAGCGCTCTTGCCAAGCCTTCCTATGCTCAGTGGATTCCAAATTGCGCAGCTTCTGAGCCTCACGTTCTTGTCCAGTTAGCGCCGTCAGTTTCCGACGAACTGTCACGCCCAGTATCTTTTTTGAGACTTTTTTGACATCGGAGTTCAGATAGGCTGTTTCACTCTTGTAGATCTTACCGAAGGTATGCTTCGTGCTCTTCAATTGCCCGCTAGCATCATCGTAGACGGCCGATCGCTTGTTTAACAGCCGGCGGTGACTAGATATATCCCGGCCGAGTTCGTTCCCCTCCTTATCTAGGAGGGAGCTATAAGATTTGCTAAATGCGCCACCAAGTTTTCGTATCGTTGTCCGAGAGGTTTGACGGTCTGCGGTTTTCGTCAATGTCTTGGAAAATCCGAGCCGTTTCCTGCCGATCAGCTCTAGATTGCCTTTGTCGTCCCGCTCAAATGTTTCCTGCGTGGAACCTTTTTGGCGGGTTAGTTCTCGAAAAAGCCGGTTTTCTGCGCCACTCCGATAGGGCGCGCTCAGCCTCTCGGAAATTGATTGAAAAAGCCTATTTCGGTTGACGTACTGCGTCCGAATCAGTAGGCCATTTTCGTCTCGCTCCCATTTTTCCTCAAAGCGCCCGTCTTTGTATTTCACATGTTTCGCGCGAAGTGTCCCGTCCTCGGCATAGAAATGGCTACTAACGCTCCTCCAAGTCCTTTTTTCGTGTAAACCAAGGTAAACATCGCCGGTTTCTGCGCTACGTTTCAGAACCTTCCTTGTCTTTCTTAGGATACCATGCTCCCGTGTTAATTCTTTTGAGTTGCCGACGCGAACCCGTTTATTTCCAAGCCTTTTATAGCTTATTTCGCCTCGGAAGTCGGCGCCCAGCTTGTCGACTATCTGCATATCGGCGGCATATTTTTGCTTCTGTTCAAGGGTTTCGAACCGGGCTCGTTTCCTTGAAGCCTCTTCCTCTGTAAGCAACGCTTTACGCATTTGCTCATAAAGCCGCCTAGCAGAACGTCGCATGTCGGCCGTAAGCGACTTCGCGACACTTTTTTTCGTCGTGTCGACCATTGTTGAACCCTTTCATTGGCATGTCTCGAGCTAATGGGCTTTGTCACCGACGCGGTAGCGGGAATTCTACAGACTGTTTACGGTCGTGCCACGAGGTCGGCTTTCGTAACCGCGCCGACTGTCACTAATCGGCGGCAATGCTGCCTCTGGCCGGACAAACTCACGCGAATATTTATCGGTTGGTACAGCGAGAAGCTGCGCTGCGTCGTCGGGCAATTTCATCATCAGGCGCTCATATTCCGCAACACTGGTGTAAGTGCCAGTTCTCTGACCCTTTTCATTGCGATCCGATATCAGGACATCTTTTTGAGTCAGTTGTTGCCGCTTTTCCTGGGACAGATCTCGAACATCACGTAAGTTCGGGCCATCCGCAACAATAACCGACGCCTGTAGGTCAAACTGCTCAAACTTGACACTATTCGCGTGGCTTTGCCGACCCATCGAAACAGGCAGACCGACTCGGTTCATCAGCTGGGTGAAGTGTTCGGGGTCAGAATATTCCAGTCTTGCAGGTGACATGTAACCGTTGCCGTCGCGAGCCAGGACCTGAACGCGATCCCACAACTTTCCCTCTTTCAAGGCTTGCGTCCAAGGGGAATTGGGCGCATTTTGAAATAGGTAGTCAACGCTCACGTGACGATCACTGGTCGTCCCTTCCTGCCCGTCCGGCTGCCTTCCCATATTCACAGTCGCAGCGGGGAACTGTCTGTTGTGAGCTCGATTCTCGCCTGCGAACTCAGCGAAACGGATATCCGCACTGCCTCGCTCCCATGATTCCAAATATTTTGAGTCATGCATAATGCCAGACCTGGATTTCAGCTTGATCTCGGTATTGCTGCCGTACTTATTTTTGATGGCGCGTTCGAATTCCTCAAATCGCTTATTAGCGTAGGCGTCGCCGGCAAACCTGTAAGCAAAATGTATGTCATTTTGCGGAGTCTTGATTAGAATATCCGGCAGCAGTGAACCAGCTTGAAACTCGTGCTCATAGCGTTTTTGAATTTCTCTGCGCCCGTATTTTTCTGTTTGTATATATCTATCCTCAGGCCTCAATTTATTATTGCGGTCGAGCTTGATATTCTTGTTAGTTTGATAAAAAATGGCGGTGCCAGTAATACCCATCTCGGCGTGAGCACGATTCCAGACTTCCAACTTGTATTGAAAGCGCGGCTTGCTCCGTTCTTTTGGCTCCAGTTTATGCAGGCTTGCACCCAATTGCTCCGGGAGATCGATCTTGTCGAACGCGAGGGGTGGGGGATAGTAGTTACCGACCCCGTCCCTATATAGCCGGCAACTCGCATTGAATTCCGCCTTGGTGGGCAGATGATTGAGGTTACCTTTAATAGTACCTGCGAACCTGTCCTGCCCAGTCTGCCGTACAAGAATATACTCGTCTGGCCGTCGGTCATGGCCTGGTAATGCCATATTCGCGAACAAGCTGGATAAATCATTTTCACCCTCAGACTGGTAGCCGTGGACACTGGTTGAATCATGGCCTGACTGATAACCAAGCGTTCCCTCATCGAAATGCGATTCGAGATCTTCTGTATGCGTAGGGCTCTCGTGCATATTGTGTTCGAGAGTTTCATGGCTACCCGTCATATGAACATCGAAGAGCGTGTTCGAATTTGCGCCTTCCGTCTTCTGGCGTTTTGGATCGTCGACACCAGCATTTTGGGCGTCGTTTCCGTCTGTCACATTAATATATTTACCATCGCCATAGGCCTTCGGATCCATCATATAACTCCTTTTAGCCAGCTAGGTTGTCTTCGGGGAGTGGGCACTGGAGGACGAAATTCTCCAGTTCAATCATGTCGAGATCCAAACTCGTAAAACCATTTGGCTGATAATTGTCGCTCAACTCCTCCATGTGAAATTTTTGCGGCTCCTCGCCTGACAAGACAGGCATATTTTTATTCACATTTAGTTCGCTGATCGCCATTTCTTTGTTTCTCCTGCAGAAATTACAACTTTTTCGGTTCCTGCTATTCTGATTCTAAATCCACCCCAGACACATCGAATGGAAATTATCGGTGCACATTAGAGTACTCCTCCATCGTTACAGCCCGAAAAGCCCAGAGCAGGCTATCCTGGCGCACGGTGTCCAACTTGCTTCTACAAACAAAGATCGCTCAAAGCACCGAAATTGCCAAACTGCCCGCTAAGTCAACCTGACTATCGACGGTAAGCGCCTTCAGCCGGTAGCCTGCGCGGGGACGCAAGCCGTCCGATCAACTTCATTACCGTGCACGATATTTGCGGGCTTCTGCAGCGGCCACATTTCGCGCAAAATCCGGGCTGCGAATAGAATTGAGTATTTAGGAAGTATATCATCCGAACCTCCGTCATTAAACGCATATAGCGTTTCATATGTAATTCTTGATGAGTCACATAGTTGATATGGCTCTATCTGATCCGAACCCTTCAAACTGTATCAGTGCGACGGGGCGTGATTGCTAGGCAGTGTGGACGGATTTGATCAAGATGAAGCCTGCGGCGATTGCGACGATGGAGGAGAAATTTTGTTTGGTCTTCTCGCATCGTAGCGCAACGCGCTTGAAGGGCTTGAGTTTTCCGGCTGCTTGCTCGATGCGGGCGCGACCTTTGTAGAGCGCTTTGGGAAAGAACGTCGGCTTTGATTTTGCCGTTGAACGATAAGGAATGACGGGAACCGCACCCCGCCTTCTTGCGGCCTGGCGGTTAGCCTTGCTGTCATAGCCCTTGTCGCCCATGGCGGCGCGGGGATCTACATCGGGGCCAAGGCCAAGCAGGATTGGAAAGTGCGGAGCGTCACCTTTCTCGCCCCCGGTCAGATCAAAGGCGATGGGATGTCCGTCGAAATCGGTCTTCAGGTGGATTTTGGTCGAGAAGCCGCCTTGCGAGCGGCCAAGCGCTTGGCCATATTGCCCCCTTTTGCTCCTGCTGCCGAAACATGCGCGCGCACCACGGTGCTGTCGAACATCTGAACCAGATCGGCCGACGTGCTCAGGCTGCCAAGGTGCTCGAAGAAAATCTCAAAAACACCCGCCTTGCTCAATCGGGAAAAGCGCTTCCAGACACTGTTCCAATGTCCATAGCGCTCCGGCAGACCGCGCCAGGTGATATTGTTGACGGAGAAATAGTGCAGGGCCTCCAAAAACAGCCGGTCATCTCGACCCTTGTCGCCCCGCCGCGGAAGCGAGGCGCGGAAAACCTCAAGTGCGACCGCCCAGTCCGCTTCTGTCATCTTCGTCAGCATCGCCGATCTCCTCTGAAACCGGCAACCCATGAATCATTCAAATACGGATTTGGGAATCGCAGAAATTAAACTTGCGGCAATCCGTCCACACCGCCTAATCCCCTACAGGTAAAAGCGATCGCGCAGGCGCATGTAAAGACCGGCAGCAAGGTAGCTCTAAGCAACCCGAACCTATTGGAGATCAGCCATGGCTATGAAATCCAGCTACACCACTCCATGCAACACGATCATAAGCGGTGCCCCTGTGAATGCAGTCTGTCTGCGTGCCGGGACTTGAGACTACAGTCTGACTGATTCTGTAATTCAAAGAGCACCCTGGAAGCGGTCGCTTGGACAAATACGTGTAATGTGACAGTAACTACAGCTTATTTTCAGCGTAACCGGTAGACTAGTCACCGGAATCTGAAGTTCGGCTCATTGTTTTGGCAGAATCGCTTGACGGAGGCGAGGATTTGGCCGGCGGATTTCACCCATCTGTATGGCTTGGGATTCTCGTTGTGCGTTGCGATAAACGCGTCGATGTCGGCTTCCAGTTCGGCGGTGGAACGATGACACCGCGTTGCAATTGCTTGCGCATCAGCTCTGCAAACCACCGCTCGACTTGATTGATCCAGGAGGCTGACGTTGGCGTGAAGTGAACATGCCAATGCGGGCGGCGTGCGAGCCAGGCCTTGATCCTCGGCGTCTTGTGGGTCGCATAGTTGTCCATCACCAAATGCACGTCCGGCCCCTTGGGCATCTCGGCGTCAATCCGCTTCAAGAAGTCGAGAAATTCGGTCGCCCTGTGACGTTTGTAGCACTGGCCGATTACCGCGCCAGTCGCAACGTCGAGCGCGGCGAACAGGGATGTCGTGCCGTTGCGGACATAGGTATGGGTGCGCCGCTGCTCGGCGATGCCCGGCGCCATGGGCAGAACCGGCTGCTCGCGATCCAGTGCCTGGATTTGCGATTTCTCATCCACGCATAGCACGACTGCCCGATCAGGTGGCGACATGTAAAGGCCGACTATGTCTTGCACCTTATCAACGAACAGGGGATCGTGGCGGAAAGCTTTGAGCCTGGTGTTCGCGTTGTTGATGTCGCGCGCCGTCACGGCGTTATAGCAAACCAGCTTTCCGATTGGCGACGTCAGGTGCGCGACGGCATTCTGGTTCTGCCGTTTGCGGCGGCAACGACGCCGTCGGAGCACGATGGTATCGAGCCGGCATTCGTGCCTCTGGCAATCGCTGCGGATGCGCCTGAGCCTGTCAATCGGTTGCCGCTGCCGAAGCTGGCCTCCGACAGGCCGAAGGTGCAGGTTTTGACGTTGGAGATTGGCTCAGACGTTGTGATGCGGGTTCCGAACGATGTATCCGTTGAACGGGTCGCCGCTCTGGTTCGCGCTGTGCGAGGAGCGCCATGATTGTCGCGGGCCAACGACTGCCGATCCTGATCGCAACGCGTCCGGTGGACTTCCGCTGTGGGCATCAGGCGCTGGCTCTGATGGTGCAGACCGAGTTGAAGCTCGATCCGCATTCCGGGATTACGGTCATCTTCCGGTCGAAGCGCGGAGATCGCCTTAAAATCCTGGTGTGGGATGGCCGCGGAATGGTGCTAATTTATAAAATTCTGGAACAAGGCAGCTTTGCTTGGCCCAAGGTTCAGGATGGAACGATGCGTCTTTCCAGGGGTCAGTATGAGGCCATGTTCGAAGGTCTGGACTGGCGACGGGTGATGGCGCAACGGGTGACTGCGCCGTCTGCGGCGGGGTAAATTCTGGCGGCTATCGCATTGTTTTATTTGGATTTTTGATGCCATTTTGCTATAAAGCGGCATGTCGCAACCTATTGATCTCAGCTTGTATCCGGACCTTCCATCAGAGGTCGCCAAAGCCTTCGCGGAGATGCAGTTCGAGCTGTCGGTCGAGCGTGCAGCACGTCAGCATGAGCAGGCTGTGGTGGCCGAAAAGGATTTGTTCATCGCCGAGTTGAAGGAGCTGATCGAGACGCTTGAGGGTCAGGTTCATGAATATCGGCGCGCGAAGTTCGGGCCGAAATCGGAAAAGCTCGATCCGGCGCAGATGGAACTGGCGTTGGAAGAGCTTGAAACGGCGATTGCCGAAACACAGGCGCGGATTGCCGCCGTTGAGAAAAAGATCGAAGCCAGTGCAATCAATCCTGGAGAGGTTGGCGATCCGGACAAGGCCGTTTCTCGCAAGGAGCGCAAGGCCCGTGCACTGCCTGAACACCTGCCGCGGGTCGAGCGCGTGATCGAGCCCGAGAGCATCGTTTGCCCCTGCGGTTGCGGCAACATGGTGCGGATCGGCGAGGAACGGCTCGACCGGGTCCCGGCGCGCTACGAGGTGATCGTCACGATCCGCCCGAAATACGCATGCCCCAAGGGGCGAACGGGCGTTGTCCAGGCCAAAGCGCCGGCACATCTTTTGGAAGGGAGCTGGCCGACCGAAGCCCTTCTGGCGGAAATTGCCGTCTCCAAGCATTCCGAACATATGCCGCTCAACCGGCAGGCTGAGGTCATGGCGCGACACGGGGGGCCGATAGACCGCCCGGTCCTGGCCGATTGGATGGGGCGCACGGGCAGCGAAATCCGGTCGGTGGTTGACCATATGGCTAAACAGCTTCTGGGGGAAAGCACGCGGCTCTATGTCAACGAGACGACCGCCCCGGTGCTGGATCCGGGGCGAGGCAAGACGAAGACGGGCTATCTCCGGGCCGTGCTGCGTGACGACCGCGGCTGGAACGGTTCTGCGCCATCAGGTGTGGTGTTCCATTATCGGCCTGGGCGTAAAGGCGACTATGCCGCCGAAATCCTCGAAGGATTTAACGGCACGATCCAGGTCAATGCCTACGGTGGTTACTCTCACCTTGCCACGTCGGACCGTGTGGGCGGCGATCCCTGGAAACTGGCTTTCTGTTGGGCACACGGGCGCAGAAAGCTGATCAAGGCTGCGCCAAAGAGCGGATCACCCATCGTTGATGAAGCGCTCATTCGCATCGCCGCGCTCTACAAGATCGAAGACAGTATTCGAGGCAATGAGCCCGAACATCGTCGGGCAGTCCGACAGGAGCTGTCGCTCCCGTTGGTGGACAAGTTCTTCACCTGGATCGCGGCTCAGGCTGCACGTGTCTCACGCAAGTCAGATCTTGGAAAAGCCTTGGCATACATGCTGACACGGCAAGACGGCTTCAGGCTGTTCTTGGACGACAGCCATGTCGATATTGACTCCAACCTGGTGGAAAACGCGATCCGCCGCCCGGCCATGAACCGCCGCAATGCGCTCTTTGCGGGCCACGATGAAGGGGGCCGAAATTGGGCTCGGTTTGCCAGCTTGATCGGCACATGTAAAATGAATGGAATTGAGCCTTACGCCTATCTGTGCGACCTCTTCACCCGCCTCGCAAACGGCCACATCGCCAAAGACATCGATGCCCTAATGCCTTGGGCCTATGCCGCCCGCATAAAGGCCTCACAATGAGCTCGTCAGATACTCGTCGGTGAGCTCATCGTGAGGCCCCAAAGGCAAAACTATCAAGCCGCTGCAAATGAAAAATCAATGGGGCGCAGACGCCGCTTACGGCGGGATGACGGCATGGTACTTTACGACACTGGAGCTTGGTATACCACGGAGAGCCCGAACTCATTACCGAGCTCGAATGGATCCCGCGCAATTGGAAGGTGATCGAGACCGTGCGCCGGGCTGATAGACCGCGGCCAGTCAGAAGGTATAACGGCTTACGAAGCGATCACCATGTCGGTGCTTTTCGAGCTATCCGTAGTTGGGTTCTGATATTCGCACGAACTACGTAGGCGAGCGTCTTGGCTGAAATCGGCTTTTTCAAAAAACGGGCAGATCCCTCCCGATCCGCCGAAAGGGGAACATTTTTCGGGTTCTCCCCAACAATGATGACAGGCGATTTTGCTAACTTTGAGAGTAAGGACACTGGACCGTCTTCATCCAGAAAAGACGGTTGGTCAATTAGAACAAGATCAGGTTCTTTACCTTCCAACACCCAGTCGATTAGACCATTCAACGTGTTAAAGCCGACTGGTTCATAGCCGAGCGCCGCGATCATCTCCTCGTACCTTTCCAGCGTCGCAATGTCGGGTTCGACCACCGCGACAATCTCTCCGTTCCCGAGCGGGATTCTTCCAGGCTCAAAAAAACTCTGTGAATTTACAGGCTGCTTCGATGAAGGTGGCAGGTAGAGGTCGAAGCGCGTACCCCTGCCGACAATTGATACCACGTCGATGTAACCAGCCATAGCGCTAACGTGACCGTGAACCGTGGATAATCCCAAGCCCGTGCCACCGCTGCGGGCGCGAGTAGTGAAGAAAGGCTCGAAAATGTGCGGTAGTGCGTCCTCTGTTATGCCTGCGCCGTTGTCCTCGACTGAAAGAAGGACATACTCACCGGTGGGAATGGTTCCGCTCGCAAGCACCTTGTACTTCCTTATGATAGACCTTCTTGCGCTGACCTCCACACGCCCTGATCCTAAGCATGCTTCAGCGGAATTTTTGCACAAATTCATCAGTATCTGCTCGATCTCAAGTGGGTTGGCTTCGACAACCATTGGATGGCCATGAAATTCAAAATCGAGCTCGACGCCCGGAGGCAACCCAACCCGTAACGACGGCGCGATTACCGTCACCAATTCCGAAAGATCGAATGGTTTTGTTGTTCGGTCACGCTTTCGACTAAGGGCAAGGATCTGGTTGACGATTAACCGCGCTCGATTGCCTTCGGAAATGATGTGATCGATATAGTCGCGAGCATGAGTACGGCGGCGCAGAACGTTGTGCGCCATTTCAGCGTAACCGAGAACTGCACCTAAAATGTTGTTGAATTCATGGGCAATGCCGCCGGCGAGCGTACCAACTGCTTCAAGCCGTTCCGCATGTTTTAAACGACGTTCTAGAATATCTCGCTGGGATTGCTTGCGCCTAATGACCGTATAGTGGCTAACACACCCAGCCGCCAGTTCCATAAGCTGCATTTCACATGAGGTCGGCGGCTGTAGATACTCTCGATCAAATCCTAGGCCGAAGATAGCGACTATTCGATCGGATACCTTGAACGCAAGCTGCACCCACAGACAAGGAGAATCCTCACCAAAGCAGCTCGTTTTTCGTAGAGGATAGTCTCGGAAGACCCGCCCGCCCTCCTCAGACTCTACCTTGGAAGCAATATCGCGAACCCGTCGTTCATTCCATTTTGGCGGAGGATTGTTTCCAAAAAAGGTGCCGGCAATATCATTCTCATTGACGTCTACTAATCCCAGCACACATTGATGAGCTGCAAAGAATGATTGGATAATTCCCAGCGCGGCGTTGGTTGAGGATTCCAACGACGGTTTTGCTGCTGCAGAATCTTCGAAGCAGAGCCCGATCCTTTTGATCACTTCTTCGAAGTCCAGTCGCCTCGTCAACACTTTGGTTCGCAGATGTAACCTACGGACCAAGGAAATTATGCAAAAGCAAAAGAAAACCGAAACGGCGCCGAGGAAGAATCGTACCCGCTGTTCACCGGCACTGGCCAAGCTGTAAGCTTCCAAGTATGCTCGTTGCAATTTCTTCGTGTTAGCGACTGTTTCAGAAGCTTGGATCACTCCAATGGTGCCTTCCAATCGCGGCAGTAGGGTCAGAATAATCCTCGCGCTGCGGACGATCTCTTGGACGCCTGCCGTATCCCGACTCGCCGAAACCTGAAGCCGGCCGAGACGTTGGTTAATCTCCCGAGCAAGCTCGAAATTTGGCTGAGACGAAAACTGGAGCATCCGATAGCCCAGTTCAGAGACTTCTAGCGAATTCAAATCTCTCGTATCCAAGGAACTCTGCAGCGAAGCTATCGACTGGTTAAAGGTCGCCACCGAATCCTGAAACATTACATTTTGCCTACCGAACGCTGCAACGGCTGCGCCGGTCGCATCTACTGACCTCTTCATCCGCGCCAGTAGTTCAGAAAATTCGCCGGCCTCGCCAAGGCCCGCCTGCTTTAAAAGCTGCTGCAGATCCGCCACGCTCGTACGCATTCGTCCCAAAGGAACGATGAGAGGATGGTAATTTCGAAGAAGGCCGGCGTGAGCACGCAACACGTTTCGCTGCAGCATTGCGCAATTCACTTCGATCGATTGCAGCTCTGTCAGGATTGCTTCGTTGCTTTCGTTGTCTTGCCAAGATCCTATGGCCAGAACCGCAAAAAATATCGCGGCCATTACCAATACCAATACAGACCATGATTTGATATCGAGCAGAACCCTGCGGGAAGGTGATAAATGATCCCAAACCATGCGGTCCCCTCGCCTTCTGACAGCCAATCCAACTCACAGACATCGTGCAACCGGCGACGCCCGGTGATTTGATGCAGTTTCTGTTTACTCCGCATTTCGGTGGTGACGAAACAAGCCAAGCTGGTCAGACAAAAATATGGCGGCGACTCCTTTGCGCGCTCTTTCAGCCAATTAGAAAAACTATAGCGCTTTTAATTTTCTCGCATGAAACCAACCCTCATCTCTGCAATTCGGCGCACACCTCCATGACCCTGTATCCCTTGCCATTCGCCTTCAATCGAGAGATTGGGAGCATGTCTAAGCACCGTAGCAAGTCCTTCTTGCATTTCCAAACGAGCCAACGCTTCGCCAAGGCATCGATGTTCACCGGCGCCAAATACCATATGCCAGCGCATTTGCTTGCGATGAATGTCGAAGAGCTGGGGATGGGCATAATGTTTTTCATCTCTTAGCGCCGACATTGTGCAAAGTGCGAGAAGACTACCTTTTGGTAATATGAACCCGTCAAGATCGATATCTACCCTTGCTGACCGGGGATAAGATCCGACTGGAGGCTCAAAGCGTAGTCCCTCCTCGACGGCGGCGGGCACGAGAGTAACATCTTTCAGTAGCGCATCCCAGGCCTGTCGATGTTGCAAAAGCTGTCCCGTCAATGCAGTGAGGCCGGTTTTGGTCGTGTCAGTTCCAGCCAAGATGATGAGCATCAGCTGTGTCAGGCCCTCAACGGGTGAGAGATCTTCCGCTTCTCGCGTTGCATTTATGTAGGATGAAAGGAAGTTATCACGCGGATCCGTTCGGCGATCGTTAATGACTGCTTGCACGTAGTTCTTAAACTCGACCGCTGATTTTTCGATGTCCGGAAAGTCAGCATCTCGCCATGAAGGGCTCAGGCACCGAGCTACGCGGTAGACGAGTTGAGTAAAATAGGGAATGTCGCTTGACGGGAGGCCTAAAAGGCTTGCTATCGTGACGGCTGGGAGCTTCGAAGAATATTCCGCCACGAAATTAAAGGATCCAAGCTCCTTCAAATCTCGAAAAAGCATCTCCGTCAATTGTCTTATTTGTGGCCGTAGATTTTCAATCATCCGGAATGCGAAAGTCCGAGTGAAAGGAGAGCGACGCCTGCGGTGGGTTTCCTTGTTCGAAAACAGCATGCTGTAGCGAACAAAGTCGAAGACCGCTCCCTCGTTGACGCCGCGATTGAGCATCAACTCCGTCTCTATCTGACGTGTGCGCGGATCACTACTTAAGCCCAAAACATCGTCCGCCCTCAAGACCACGTATACACCGTCCTGCCTGTGGAGAAAGGGCCGCTTTGGTCGCCATTCTTTAAAAATCTCGTGGCCGAACCGATCCAAGGCCGCAACACTGACGTTTTCTGGATTGAGCTCCGATATCATAGGCTGCGACCCTTCCGACAATTGTTGAGTGACTCTGCCATCATAAAATAACCTCCGGAGGATTCGCTCTTGCGAGCAATACGAGCAGAAATTGCGTGTTTCTTTAGATGAGGCCTTTCATCCATCTGTATGTTAAACGCGCTACCGATTTCAATCGACGCACAGTCGCATGTTACAAACGAAATCAAAATGTCGCGCCTTAGCTAATCACGAGGTTCCCATAATGCGGAGGAGCGCAGCCTGATCGGCGGATTTTCGCCGTTTTCGGATAGGCTTGCTTTGCATTATTCGGTGCCGAACCTCTGCGGGTCAATCGACCAAGAGAGGACCCGCCAATGCTCGATAACCGTCACCAACTTATTGCCGCACTCATTTCCTCGCTTCTCAGTCAGCGATACAGCCCGGTCGTGGTGAGGAATTACTGCACCTACGCATCTGGATTTCTCGATTATCTGGGACAGCGGGGCATCCCGGTCGCAGATGTGATCGACGTGCAGGTAGAGCAATACCTGCGGCACGCGATCGTAACGTTCGAAAGGGAGCGTGGTCGACGTCCCAGCGCACGCTGGCACGAAGTTCCGCGTTCCGGGATTCATGCGCTGTTGCGACTTGCTCACGGTCAATGGCCGCCAGCAATCAAGCCTATCTGCGCGGCCGATGTGGCCCGATTTGCAGTTTGCGACGAATACGAAATCTGGCTGCGTGAGGAACGCGGGTTGGCTCGCTCCAGCGTCGCAGCGCTGATGTGGGAAGCCCGGAACTTTCTTGCCTGGCAGATCGATTGCGGAAGCGGCGGCTTGGCGGGGCTGAGCATCGTTGCCGTAGACCGTTACATGGATCTGCGCGCGGCGAAACTGACGCGCTGCTCGCTGAAGTCTGTCGCGGAGCGGCTTCGCTCGCTGCTGCGATATCTCCACATCACGGGTCGCGTCACAACGGATCTGTCAGGGCATGTGATAGCTCCGACGCTTTATGCCTATGAGGGAGTGCCCTCAATCCTGGAGCGAGACCAGATCGCCGCGGTGCTGGAAACCGCGAGGGCGGACAAGACGCCAGCGGGGCTGCGGGACTATGCAATCCTGCAATTCCTTGCAACATATGGGCTACGGTCTGGAGAGATTTGCAATCTGCGGATCGAGGACATCGACTGGCGGACGGAAGCCATCCATGTTCGCCACCACAAGACGCGAGCCAGCACATCGCTGCCCCTGATGGAGCCGGTCGGCGAAGCGTTGCTTGCTTATCTGCGTTCCGGGCGGCCCGTGACGGATGCCAGGGAAATCTTCCTCCGCACGCGCGCGCCCTATCGCAAGCTCGACAAGCTTTACAGCGTGGTTCGCCGGTTGCTCCGTGACGCTGGTGTCCAACCGCCTGGTAAGTGTGGCCCCCATATCTTCCGCCATGCGCGCGCTGTTGAGATGTTGCGGGTCGCGGTACCTCAAAAGGTCATCGGCGACGTGCTGGGGCACCGTTCGACAGGATCGACGGCTCCCTATCTCAAGCTCGCCACCGAGGACCTCAGGGCCATTGCGCTTGAGGTGCCGGGAATGGAGGTGCTGGCATGACCGCCCGCTGGCCCGATCCCGACCGCGCGATCATTGACCGCTATGTTGCGATACTTGATCTGCACAGCATGAAAAGCCGAGCCTGTTATCGGCAGGTCCTGCATGACTCCCAGGATGTCGCCGAACGTTACGATGCACTTGGTCAGGAAGTGCTGATTGCGTGGCTGCGTAAATCGGCCGAATGCTGGGCAGCGACGACGCGGCTACACCGCACCCGTATCATTGACCGTTTCCTCGAACGCCTGGTGGAAATCGGCGCGATCGAACACAATCCCGTCACCGCTCTGCGCGATGTGTGCAATATCAAGCAGTGCATGCCGATCTGGCGGGCATTGGCATCGCGGGATCCCGAACAGGCTCTCGCCGAACTGCGCCAGCCCAGGCCGTTCGCCAGCGTGCTGGGCGAAATGATGGCCGAGCATGTCGGGATGATGCGGCGCAGGGGATACAAATACACTTCGCAGCCTCTGTTGCTCTTGCGGTTCGACCGGTTCCTGCAGCTGCATCCGGGACCGGAGGCCGAACCGCTGAGCGCCATGATCGATCGATGGGCGGCAACGCATGTCAGGCTGCTGACCGAGAAGATCGATGGCCTGATGCTGAAGCTTCGAGAAGCTACCAAGGCGAATGAAGATATGCGTCGACTTTGCACCGTTCCCGGCGTCGGCCCCGTGACCGCCGGCGCGATCCTCGCGTTTGCTCCCGATCTTCGTGCATTCAAGAGCGGCCGGAACTTTGCTGCTTGGCTCGGCCTTGTGCCCAGGCAGCACTCAACGGGTGGCAAGACACGACTGGGCGGTGTCAGCAAGATGGGGCAGACCGATATTCGAAAGCTCCTCATTGTCGGAGCCATGAGCATGATCCGCTGGATCGTGCGCAAGGGCGTGTTACCGGATAACTGGTTGGGAAGCATTCTGGACCGAAAGCCTCGAATGGTGGCTGCTGTCGCGCTCGCCAATAAGATGGCGCGCATCATTTGGGCAATGATGACCAGGGAGCAGAATTACAGAATGGCGTGATCCGCTGCCTTTCTCGAAAGGCAATGCGGTGATGCCTGGGGCCAACAGCCCCGGTAAGAAGATCGACTGACGGAACGATGCGGAAAGGACTTCAATGTTCAGAATGGGGTAAACCAGTCCCGGCGCTCGAGCAAAAAGCTCTCTGAACCGATGTGGCACCTGTTCTTCGAACTGCATCCCGGCCCGTGGCTAATCAGGCCACATCAAGAGGCCTGACACACGACCGATAGAATTCCTCGTTCGCGGACAGCCGTCAAAAAATCTTCTTGCCAAACCGGGGCCATCCATACACGCGCCGTGTTTACCGGAGGCCGTTTGGTTTAAGTTATGCTGCCATAGCTGGTTCGTCCAGCATGGCATAGTATCGTTCCTCGGCTTCGGCTGTTGGGATATTTCCTATGGGCTCCAGAAGCCTTCGATGGTTGAACCAGTCCACCCATTCGAGTGTTGCGAACTCAACGGCTTCGAAGTTTCGCCACGGCCCTCGTCGACCTCAGCCTTGTAAAGACCGTTTATCGTTTCTGCGAGAGCGTTGTCGTAACTATCTCCAACGCTGCCGACGGAGGGCTCGATACCGGCTTCCGCCAGCCGCTCGGAATACTTGATCGACACGTATTGAACACCCCTGTCCGAGTGGTGGACGAGTCCGCCGCGTTTGACGGGCCGCCGATCATGAAGCGCCTGCTCCAGAGCATCAAGGACAAAACTGGTGTGTGTGTGTGGTTCTACTTGCTCTCCAGCCAACGATGCGGCGAGCAAATGCATCGATCACAAAAGCCACGTAAACGAAGCCCTGCCAGGTGGCCAGTGGAGGAGAAGCGCAGATGCGCTTCTCCTCCCCGAACCGTACGTGCACCTTTCAGCGCATACGGCTCTCCATTCAAGCTTGGCCCATGGCCATAGCAACTTCGTGGTAATGCGACGTGACGGTACTGCGGTTTTCGATCCGGAAGATGTATGGGTTTTCTTCCGGATTACGCCACCGGAATTGCGCTTTGGGGCTTGAGACAAGCCGGTGTAGCGCTTTTCCGACAGGGTCACCGCGTTCATTGCGACCAAACACGAGCCAGGTTTTCGCCTTGCCCGGTTCCGGGACCCTGAACCATTTCCGCATCAAGGGTTTGATGCGGGATCGGTACTTGTGTCCCAGCCAATGCGCCATTTTCCAGAACACGACATGGTCGATGCGCCGGAAGACGTACGCCGTGAAGTCGGTGAACTTGTAGAACGCCGCCCATCCCACCAACTGGCGATTCAGGCTGGCGATCATGTCGACCGTACTGACACTATGATTGCCGGATAAGGTTTCGGTGAGCCTGCGAACAAACCCCTTTGCCTTTTCCTTGGGTATCGTCGTGACGATGGACATCCGTCCATGCGTCCCTCGCTTGCGAATGATCCGGTGTCCCAGAAACACAAAGCCGTCATTAACGTGGGTGACATGGGTCTTCTCCATGTTCAGCGTCAGCTTCAACTCGCCTTCCAGAAACGTCCGGCATTCCTCACGGATTTCCTCTGCCTGAGCCCTGGTTCCTTTCACGATCACGACAAAGTCGTCAGCGTATCGGCAATAGGCAACGGCCGGTTTCCATTGCCGGTTTTCTCGAACCGTAATGGGCCTGCCTTGCTGGATGCCGAAGTTCCATGCCCAGCGATCCTTGCGGGCCTTCTTGTTCAGGTATTTCGCCTCCAGCCACATATCAAACTCGTGGAGCATGATGTTGGACAGGAGCGGTGACAGAACGCCACCTTATGACCAGCGCTGTAAAATGCACAGTGCTTGGTTGCAGGGGCGGTTTTGCTGGGCTCCTGCACGTAAACACTGCGCATAATCGATGACTATAAAGATGTCAGCCAGGCAAGCAGTCCCGCGTCCTGACTCCACTCCGGCATGTCCTCGGAGATGACGTCGACATATGCGGCCTCCAGAGCCTTCCGTTTGGCTTCGGTGGAAGCACGCGCGTAGATCTCGGTGGTCGATAGATCCACATGGCCCAGAATATCTCGGATGTAGGGCAGCGGGATACCAGCCTCATATAGATGCATGGCCTTGCTATGCCTCAGAATATGGGGGCTTATTCTGGCTCGGGCAAGCTCTTGTGTGTCCGCGAGTGCTCGGTACTTGTCGATGATCCACGCAACTCCGCCACGATTAATACCAACCTGCATTGATCAGAACTGACGAGCCCATTTTCGGCGGCCGATGGTCATGATGCGCCAAGGCTGATCGACCAGCTTGTTCCAAGCCTCGCAGCAGTGGTCGAGAATATTGTCGTGGGAGGTAAAAACGCGATTGGAAAGCCAGTTATCGCGCATGAATTGCCAAACGTTCTCGACCGGGTTCAGCTCGGGACACTTGGCGGGTAGCGCGATGATGCTGATGTTGTCGGGGACCTCGAGCTTGTCGGTCATGTGCCATCCGGCCTGGTCCATCAACACCACGGCGTGCGCGCCCGGCGCTACGGCGAGCGCGATCTCAGCGAGATGTAGCGACATCGTTTCTGTGTTGCAAAAGGGCAGGATCAGCCCGGCACCCTTGCCCTGTTCGGGGCAGATGGCTCCGAAGATGTAGGCCGATTTCGTGCGCTGGTCCTTGGGCGCCGAGGGTCGTGTTCCGCGTCTGGCCCAGCGCCGTGTGATGGTGTTCTTCTGACCGACGCGGGCCTCGTCTTGGAACCAGACTTCTATGGACGTGCCCTTCGGGAGGCTTGTCCGGACCTTTGCCACTTCGGCAGCAAAGCCCCCTTTTTGAATGTCTCCATGGCCAGCTCGTTCTGCGCATGATGACGTGGTCGCGCGGTCAGCTTCACATAGCCCAGCTTTTTCAACTCGCGGCTCACGGTGGTTTCGTCGAGCGACACCGCGAACTCCTCGTGCAGCAAATACACAAGGTCGATCAACCGCCAACGCACGACACCATGGATCGCCGGGATCGGCCCGCGCTCGACCGCCTCGACCAGCGCACGACGCTGGGCATCGTTGAGGATCGACGGCTTGCCCGGCGCCTTGCCGTCCAGAAGACCGTCGGGGCCACGGGCATTGAACCGGATCACCCAGTCCCGCACGATCTGAAGGGTCACCCCGCCAATCCTTGCGGCCTCGCTCCTGCTGCTCCCCTCGTAGATCTGCGCCAGGGCCAGCAGTCGCCGGGCCTGCGGCGCGCTCTTTGATAATCGCGCCAGTCGCCGGAGCGACGCTCCGTCAAAATCTTCCCGCAAGCCGATCGCTTGTCCCATCGCCACGTCCTTTCGATGCAGGACGCCATTGATTCACACTTTCATCGCTTTGGGAATCCACAACCTGAGTCAGCCTCAACGCAGGCTGGTATAAGCTTTGCGTGTTGTTGGTTGAAGAATACCGGATAGCCATCGCGACCAGGCATATCGAGGCGAAACTCGGTCAAGTAGCTGGCCAGGAGCGCTGCCGTGTTGGCGCCAAGAGGGACATGACGGGTCTTGCGACCCTTGCCCGTCAACGTGATGACTGCCGGCTTTTGCAGACGGACATCCCGAACGGTCAGGTCAACCAGTTCCTGGACTCTGGCACCGGTATCGTAAAGAGTGGCCAGTATTGTCGCATCGCGCCTGCCGCTGCGCGTGGTGCGATCCGGTGCGTTTAGCAAGCATCGCGTCTGCTCAACTGTCAGATGATGCACGCAGGCTTGAGCTCCCTTTTTGACCGGGATTGCCATGATGTCCTGGCAACGCGCCATCAGTGCGGGCTCCTGCGATTGCATCCAGTTGTAAAACGAACTGATCGCCGCCAGGCGCTGGTTCCGTGTCGAGACACTGTTCTGGCGGCGGCTCTCAAGCCAGTTCAGGAACCCTGTAATCATCTCGACGTCGATGCGGTTTAGGGTAAGCTTCTCAGGCGGTATCGCTTTCTGATCGCGCAAATAGATGACCAGAAGCTTGAACGTGTCGCGATAGGAGGCGACCGTGTTGGGCGAAGCGCCACGTAGTCCTGCCAGGTGGCTTGTAAGGAACCGCTGCAATAGCAGCGCAAAATCAGTTGCCATGGTGCAGGTCTCCCTTCAGGCAGGGAACGACGTGACCGATCGCCTCATCCAGTCGCCTGACAATGTGCGGATACGACTCGGCGGTCAGCCTCAAATAGTAGGCGGTGTCTGCGATGGAGTAGTGCCCCATGTAGGTCTGCAGGATCGGCAACATCGCGCCGACGTCCTTGCCGGTAGCGAACCAATTCCGCAGGTTATGGACCGCAAATGAGTGCCTAAAATCGTGGACGCGCGGTCCGTGGCCGCGACCACCGTGACTGATGCGTGCCTGCCATAGAAACCGGCGGAAATTATTGTAAACGTTTGAAAGCCTCAGGCGCTGACCGCGTCTGCCAGGGAAGAACCACTCATGCCCCATCCAGTCGAACTGGGCATGATAGTGCGCCAACCGAACACGAATCGGCTCGGACACAGGAATCTGACGGTCTTTGCCGCCCTTGGCGTCGCGGATCAGCAAAACCCCTGTCGCCAGATCAACATCCTCGACGCGCAACAAGCGGGCTTCGGAGCAGCGCAGACCGCAGGCGTAGATCGTCCTGAACAGGACCGGCATTACCAGGTGCCGCAGCGGCACATCGCTGCAGTAATGGCAGCGATCCGTCTGGGCGAAGAAGGCGGCCAGTTCCTCGTCGGAATAAATGTGCGGAATGTAGGCCGCAGGCCGACGTAACACGCCTGTCGGAAGCACATAGGCTGCAACGTCGTGGAGTATCAGCCATCGAGCTAAATGCCTCACCGGCGAAGTCAGCCCCTGCAGGGTTGCTGGCGTGACTGCTCGCTTTTGCGCCGCCTCGATCCAAGCATTGGCAGAAACTTCGGTGATGGTCTCCAATCCGGGAAACTGGTTGCGTGTGAACGCAACAAACCGGTAGAGAACAGCCTCCTCGACTTCGTATTTATAACCGACCGTACGCTTCTGGGCGACCATCGCCTCGACGGCATCGATCATTGTCAGAGGCGCGCTCATCACAGAACCTCCTCGGAAGTGGCGTCAGGGTTGAGTGCGCACTGACGCAGCAGCCCCAGTGATGTCTTCAAATAAACGCCCGTCGTGCCCACCGACTGATGTCCAAGAATGTCGGCGATCTCTTCGATCGGCGTTCCACCTTCCATCAATCGGGTCGCCAACGTGTGCCGCAGCGAATGCATGCCGTGGCGACGGTGGTCGCTTAGTGTCACACGCGCCACTCGTGCGTGTTTGCACAGGATCTGGTGCAGATGATCCTGGTCAGAAAACGGCCCAACCGGCGTGGTATGGCGCAAGAACACCTGCCGACAATCGGTAGACGGTCGGCCATGACGGATGTAGTTGATTATCGCCCAGCCAACGTCTTTCAATAGCGGCAGTTGTATGCGGTGCCCGGTCTTGGTCTGCCTCACCCAGAGCCGATTGCCCGGCCAGTCGAAATCATCCAATTCCAGACGCTTGACGTCGATGCTCCGCAGACCGAGCCGCGTGACCAACGTAATAATCGCGTAGTCCCTTTTGCCGCTGGGATTGCCTTGATCGATGGCATCCAAAATCCTGGCCACATCGGCGGGATCCCACACCGATGGAACTCTGGCATGCTTGCTGGACTTCACCGCCGGGACAGCCTTCAATACGTCGGCATTGACCTGCCCCTGGCGCTCCGCGTATCTGAGAAAAGAGCGGACCGCGCACAGCTTTTGTTCGACCGTCTTTGCTTGGTATCCGGACAAGGTGGCAACAAACGCCTCGACTGTTCTGGCATCGCATTCAGTAAGTCGGCCGCGCGTGTCCACAAACGAAAGAAACTCTCCGGCCAGCGTCCCATACGTGCGCACCGTCGAAACTGCACAACCCTCGGCACGTAACGCGGCCTGGAATTTACCGATCAGCTCAGCCTGATGGGCTGCGAGCTTATCGCCCCGGCGATCATAGCGACGCAACACAGCGCCGTGAGCCACAAAGTCTCCCAGCATCTGAGCGACCCGAAACAAATAGACGTCCGTCTGCCGGGAGCGTGCCTGATTGCTCCTTCGCAAAAAAATCGCATGCGGCGTCGACCCACGCCATCGCGATCTCCAGGCTGAACTCCTCGACTCCCAGATCCGCGAAAAATGTTTCCAAGCGACGCCAACACTGGCGATACCAGATCATCGTCGAGTCTTTATACCCAAGACGCAGCAACTCGCGATCCAGGTCAACAACCAATGCAGATAAAGCCACCATCACCAATATCTCCAATCACAGGCCCGACACCGTGCCAGGCCAGGTGATCAATTTATCGGTGATTATGCGCAGTGTTTACGTGCAGGAGCCCAACAAAACCGCCCCTGCAACCAAGCACTGTGCATTTTACAGCGCTGGTCATAAGGGGGTTTATGGTCAGCGGACCATAAACCCCCTTGCGGAACACCCTCGCTGGAGGCCGTGAACAGGCCACGATCAATGTGCCCTGCCTTCAGGAACCGCCAGAGAAGATCGACGAACCGCCCGTCTTGCACCCGTCGCCGCACACATCTCAGAAGCAGCCGATGATGGACCGTGTCGAAGTAGCTGGCCAGATCACCTTCGATGATCCAGCGGCCCCTCGTCGTGTCGGCTCCATCCTGAAGCTGTATCCTTACGGTGCGGACGGCATGATGCACGTTCCGTTCCGACCGGAAGCCGTAGGATAAGCGATGGAAATCGCTCTCCCAGATCGGCCCCATGGCCATCAACATGGCGCGTTGAACGATGCGATCCGTCAGGGTCGGAATATCCAGTGGTCGTAGCTTGCCGTTTGGTTTCGGGATATAGATGCGCTTGACCGGCTGGGGGCGATAACTCTCCTCCAGCAGGCTTGTCCGCAGGTCGTCCAGATGCTGGTCCAGTTTGACCTGCAGTCGTTGCTTATCCATTCCGTCGATACCCGGCGTTCGTGCGCCACTCGACGCAAGAACCATCCGAGCGGTCTCGGCAAGCCATTCCCGATTGGCAATCAACCGAAGAAGCCGATCAAACCTCCGGTTCGGATCGCTCTCGGCCCATGTTGCGAGCTTGTGCTGCATTTCGCTGATTATCAAAGGTCTTCACCTCGCTTGGTCAGATGGTTTGCACTTCAAGCAGTTTGAACTGTTCCCCTTCGCCACGTGGCAGGCTTTCCCTGCCACGGACTACTACGAGAACTCCGCCAACATGATGGACATCAGGGTCAACTCCCTTGCGACGCAATACTTTCGTTGTCATTCCATCATGCCTTCCCTCGTTCATATGCTGGACGTCAGCGTATTGGTGAGGCTGCCGGTCGCAGTCTTTTCCCTTGCGTTCCGCAAGTCGATGCCGATGTCATGGTCTGGCTGCATTCTCCCCATGACCCCATACGGGCGACCTACATATACGACCGTATTCGGATGCCGCCGACTTACGTGTCAGGCAGCTTCATCAGCATTCCACCTGTTAAGCCGTGTAGGCGGAGGCGACATTTCAGCCCTCAGATGCGGGTTACCGGTTCGTGTTCCTCAACCTTCCAATACTATAGCCTCGGGAACCATCTCGGCGTAACGACTTCGCCTCAATCCCCTTTACCTGCGGGCTACGTCACCCTGCCAGTTGACAGCAGGTCACCGCCGCTTGGGCTCATGCCCCCATACAGCAGGCAAATCTTCGAAACCTCCTTTCTCTTTGCATTCCAGTCATATGCCTCCCCGATTGGGGCGAGGCGCACCATACGTAAAATCGGAAAGCCACAGCCTGTTTGGCGCGGGAGCCTTGAACTGACGGTTGACGTGATCGAGCGGGCATGGAGCGCCCTTGTCGGACACGGTGGTTTTGACAGGCTTGCCGCGAATGATGCCTTGCAAGCCCATCGTTCTCATCAGCCGAGCGACGGTGCATCGAGCGACATCGAAGCCTTCTCGCTGTAACTGCCGCCAGATTTTCCGCACACCATATACCCTGAAGTTCTCGTCAAACACGCGGTGTATCTCGATCTTCATGCTCATGTCGCTGCGAACGCGGACCGGCAGGCGATCCACGTTTGTGCGCTTGGCGACGGTGTCGTAATAGGTGGATGGGGCAATCGGCAGCAGTTTGCAGATCGGCTCGACCCCGAGCACCGAACGATGTTCATCGATGAAGGAAATCATCGCTTCAGTGGGCGGTCGAGCTCCGCCTGGGCGAAATAAGCAGATGCCTTGCGCAAAATCTCGTTGGCCTGACGAAGCTCGCGGTTCTCCCGCTCAAGAGCCTTCATCTTCTCAACCACATCGCTCCGCAATCCAGCCCGCTTACCAGTATCCACCTCAGCCTTTTTGACCCACTCATGGAGTGTATGCGGCGCACAGCCTATTTTGGCCGCTATCGATGAGATCGCGGCCCAACGGGACGGATGTTCGGCTTCATGGTCCAAAACAAGCCGCACCGCTCGGGCCCGAACTTCAGATGAAAATTTGTTTGTTGTCTTGCTTGTCATGGCTCCACTTTCTCACGAGTTGGAGCCTCCGGTAAACACGGGGCGGTTCAATGCCTTGGGCCTATGCCGCCCGCATAAAGGCCTCACAATGAGCTCGTCAGATACTCGTCGGTGAGCTCATCGTGAGGCCCCAAAGGCAAAACTATCAAGCCGCTGCAACTGAAAAATCAATGGGGCGCAGACGCCGCATACGGTGTAATCCTGTTGTGGATCGAGGCCGAAAAGCTCAAGGGCCTTGATCCGGAAGCCTACCTGCAGGAGGTCCTCAACCGCTCGCCGATCATAACATCAACCGGATTGACGGGCTCTTAACGTGGAACGTGCAAGATCCGTTAGAAATGGCCTGACCGGACGCTTACTTTAAACGCTCAGCCCGATGTGACACTCAATGCCGGAGAATAGGCGAGCGCTTTTATCCGGCACTCTCGCGCCGACGCGATTGGCACGCGAGCGATCGTCATTGCCGCGGTGACAACGGCGGCGGCAGGATATATTTAGTTGTAAAAAAATCAGACGTACTTTCAGTAGTTGCTACCGCCCTCAGAAATTTGATTTTGAAAAAACATACCTGCTTCTAAGATTATCACTTACTGAATGATGCCCAATGTCAGTGTATATTACAATCGACTTGCGCAATTTTCCAAGATCAAGCACGCAATTTTTGAAATTGCTTGTCAGTTCTCTGAAGAATTCTGATCACTCCATGATTTCCGCTGATTGATTGGGTGTCCCTTGGACCTAATTGCTGCACATTTTTGACTTTACTAGCGGGCGGCCGAATCTGTTCACACTGCGGCGTGCTTGATTTGAGCCTTTTGCCAAAGGGCGGTGCTGACGCTGTCACTGACATTCGAACCGCGTGGCCCCCGAAGAATTGTCTTGAGCAACACGTCGCTTTCTCAACTGACGCCGTCAAAGTCTTTGGGTAAGGGCGTATCCAAAAGAATCAAAAGTGCGCTGAGACATTGTCAACTAGGACGGCGATGCATGAAATCAGGGCGATGATTGAGCTAGTATCATGGAAAGTCACACTGCTCCGTAGTCTTCTTGCGAAATGCCCAACTCTTGCGTTGGCACACTTCTATAAATACGTCGGATGAACCGTGGTGCTATCTCAAGGCATTTCGACATTGCTATGGCGGTACCGAGATGGGCTGTTCGTGACCTAACTCAAATATCGAGTGCTCGGGAACTCTCACTTCGCTTGGAGCAGGCCCGCAACGATTTCCGGGCCACGGTAGGATCAATCTGTTACTTCAACGCTTCGGCGCGTACTCCTGGTCAATTTGACGATGAATATATAATGACCGATCAATCTTTGACTTACGTTTATGCTGATGGAGTGACTGCCCAAAGCTGCGCTATGAACCGCCTTCTACCCTCCAGTTCAAGTAATTTCGGCGCTGCGGCAACAGCCATCCCCCCGTGGCTGTTGGATCCGCCGCGGTTGAACCGCCTCCTTCGAGAGGGAACTGACGAAGGGGGCCTAGTCAATTACTATGAGGGCCCACATAAAAACGCATTCTTTCTCGCTATCATGCGAAGCTGCATATTCGTACGTCCTGGCGCTGATGAGATCAATGGTGTATCTTACGACTTCTTTGCAAGAAGTGGCAACTACACCGAACAAGCAGAAGAGGAAGAGGAAGAGGAAGAGGAAGAGGAAGAGGAAGAAGTGCTAGACCGAGAGTTTCAGTTGGGCAATCTAGTCAGCTATCCGATCATCGCTTGGGGCTCATGTCCTAATTCTGCTTAACCTCTCGCTTGGTGGGGATGGGCCTCCATTTCAGTTGCCGTAGGCCTGCCTATCTGCAAAATTTGCCAAGAATATTTACTGCTCTCTACTATTAAAGCGTACAACATCACTTTTATATAGTTAAATAAAACTTGTACGCAGTGTGTCAATTGTGATTTCGGTTGGTTGTGTCATGTAGTTTTCTGGTGTAAGTGCGACATATTATTGTTGCCAGTAATTTAATATGCATGTTTTATAAACGTTATTATGTTCTTGTTGGCGTATCTGATATTTATTCGCGCTAAGTGAAATTTAGAAGCATTAATATCGATTGTTGGTGTATTTTTTCGTTTATTTATTTTTTAAGTTATTTAAAAACAAATTTTTCCGTGAATTTCAACTAAGGAAATACAGCATATTTTACAATATCACATATTATACAGTGGCGCCGGGCATGCCAGACCTTATTCAAGCCTCTCACAAGACAAGAAATAAAAACACACGCTGGATGCTTCAGTGCATCATAATATATTACATCAGATCAAGCTGGAAGACGGGTTTCAGTTTCCATTGAGCGCGTCGACAATACGATATGGGTTAGCGCCACCTAAGTTCATTGAGGCAAGAGTCCTGCCAGTCATAAAGAGGTCCTCGTAGAGAACGTTCCCGGCCTCCTTTATGACAGACTTCATCGCTGGAACCTGCACTCCGGCCACTTCTGCTATCTGAACCCAGAGCACCATGATGTGTTTGACATCTTCAGTTAAGTAGCGGTGATGCATTGTTGTGGGTGTCCCGACTTCAGCATAACCTTCGTAGGTCTCAAAGAATTCCTTCCACTCGGTGGCCTGGCCGCCATACCACTTTTTAGAATATGTGAAACCTGTTTCGGACTCGAGGCCGAGCGCCGCAATAATCTCGAGGCGTTCATTGTCTAATTCCTGAACACGCTCGATGGCTGCCGGAACAAACTCCCTGTAGAATTTAGGTAGAGGGCTCATACCATTTTCAATCGCATCTTTCGCCACCAGGATCCCTGGAGGATGCACAACCGGATTGGTATTTGAGAAAAATATGGAGGCAGCATCCTTGTACCACTGCAGTCGGTTTGGGAAAAGGGCCTCAAAACGACTTGTGAGATCGTTGCTCAGAAGGCTTGTTGCGGCAACCTCGAAGCAGGCTTTCACGCCAAGCATATGAACGCGTTCGCCGATACGGCGGCAGGCGTAGGGCGACGTTGTTGATTCAATAACAGCAACGGGTGAATGGCTTGGGAACAAGATATTCTTACAAGTCAGGGAAGTTGCACTACCTGGCAACGCGATGAGCACAGTTTCGCTCAGATCGAACTTCACCAACTCGCGCAGAATTCCCTCCTGCGCCAGAGTCGGTACCGTTAGAAAAATGAACTCAGCGTCCAAGATTGCCGCTTCAAGATCATCCTCCAACTGGGGAGTAAAAGCGCCTTCATAGTCGGGGCCGACCAGCTCCAAGGTTCCGATACCCCTGACTTCATTGAAATTTCTTCGGTTGGTGGTTGGTGCCCAGATAACAGCTGTGACTTCCTCGTTGAGCCTTCGAGCGATGTCTCCAGCAAACGTTAGAGCAAGGTTCCCCGCACCGAGAATTGCTACTTTGGACATTGTGAGATTGGTTTTGAAGAAGTTTTGAGGTGAGGGTTCCCTCGTTCTTTGGCCCTTAAATAGGGAGAAGGGGGGTGGGTCCCTTCAAGTTGCCAGCACAGCTGTGTTGAATTTCTCGGATAGATAGGTCACTGCGTACGTAGGAAGCTTGAATTTCATGCCTTCAATTATTTATCTGCTGAGCGCAGTTGATGAAAAAATGGACCCGAGAAAGCGATGTTGGACACGCGGCGTCCTTAACTACCTATCATTACGGGTTAGGTGCTTAGATGTACGTAAGCGCCTACGCACGTTTACCGTTACGTTATTTGGCTGTAAGCAGTGACGTATGACAGGATTTATCGTTATGTCATGTTCGTTAATTCGTGCATTCATATAATAGTTTGCATGTATCTAAGCTGTTGACGATGCGGTGCGCGACGTGGTGCTCACGATCCATTGGAAGGGCGGTCAGCACTCGGAGCTGAGAGTTCGCAAGCCTCAGAGCGGTGAACACGGGTGCGCCACAACGGAAGACGCCTTGGCAGTGATGCGGAGCATGGCTGGACGCTGGTCCGATGAACATATCGCCGCGTCGCTCAATCGAATGGGCATGCCGACCGGGCAAGGAAAAACCTGGACCGCGCACCGTGTCGCTTCGGTGAGGCGCGTACGCGCCATCCACGCATACAAATCAGCCGACAAAGACGGCGACTGGCTGGCCATGACCGAGGCTGCGGCGGCTTTGGGCGTGACCAACCACCGGATACGACACTTGATCAAGACGAGGGTGTTGTCTGCCGAGCAGGTGGTTCCCGGCGCACCGTATCAAATCCGGGCCAGTGACCTCAATTCTGCGAACGTCCGAGCCGCGATAGTGCGAAAGGGTCGCCCGTGTCGCATTGCTGATGCGGAGACGCTTCCAATGTTTACAGATACCTAGAGAAGGATTGCACAATGACTCAGGTCCGCCAAGGGGCCTGATGGTCCGCTCGACGCTGTTGTTATCGGGCATGTTGCCATCGGCGCCCCACGAACGCTCGGCAGATTCGATCCTGTCATGTTAGAATTGTCGTGTCGGGACAGGGGCGTCGGAGTGCGAAGATGCGGGCAGGCCGAATTGACTTTGAGCTGCGAGCTCGCGTTGTTATCTGGCCGCCCCTGCGACTATCCCGTCTGCGCTGCGAGCGCGTATCCGTAGATGTCGCACAGCCCGCGCACTCCCCCATCAACAACATGGAGGATTTTACATGCGGTCGATCGGAATGGATGTGCATCGAAGTTTTGCGCAGGTCGCGTTTCTTGACCGGGGCAAGGTCATGGAAGAATTCCGGGTGGAACTGGATTACGACGCTGTGGTGGCCTTTGGGCAGAAGCTTCGAAAAGATGACGAAGTCAGACTGGAAGCGACCGGGAACACCTCGGCCATCGTAAGGTTGCTAACGCCTTTCGTGGCCAAGGTCGTTATCGCGAACCCGCTTCAGGTGAAGGCCATCGCCCACGCGCGCGTGAAGACAGACAAAGTCGACGCGAGGATTCTGGCGCAGCTTCATGCCGCCGGCTTTTTGCCAGAGGTCTGGGCCGCGGATGACGATACCCTGAACCTGCGTCGTCTCGTGTCGGAGCGCGCGGCGCTCGTGCGATCAGTGCGACGGGTGAAGAGCCGGGTCCAGGCCGTTCTCCACGCCAATCTCGTGCCGAAATACTCGGGACATCTGTTCGGAAAAGGCGGCAGGGACTGGCTCTCGACGGCCCCGTTGCCCAATGCAGAGCGCGACCTCCTCGCCATCTCGATGAACTGGACTGGCTGAAGGGCAAGCTTGAAAAGCTGGATGGCGCCATGGCGCGAATTGCGCTCGACGACACTCGCACGCGCAAGCTGATGACGATCGCCGGGATAAATTCCGTGGTTTCCACGGCGGTGATGGCCGCCATTGGCGACATCTCCCGGTTCCCGACGCCCGACCGGCTTGCGAGCTACTTCGGCTTGACCCCGCGGGTGCGCCAGTCCGGCGACCGCGGGGCAGTCCATGGCCGCATCTCGAAACAGGGAAACGCGATTGCCAGAACGATGCTGATTGAAGCTGCCTGGTCGGCCGCGTCGGTTCCGGGGCCGCTGCGTGCCTTCTTTCTCCGGATCAAGGACCGCAAAGGCCTCAACGTCGCGGCGGTCGCTACGGCGCGCAAGATCGCAAATCTGATCTGGCAGTTGCTGACCAAGAAGGCCCCCTACAGATGGGCTCGGCCCGCCTTTGTTGCTATGAAGATGCGCAAGCTTGAGCTGCGTGCCGGCGCAGCCAAAGCACATGGGCCAGCTGGTCCCGCCCGCGATTACTGGATCAAGGAAATCCGCCATCGAGAGATGGAGCTTGTTGCACAGGCGGAGGCAGCCTACGCGGCCATGGTCGAAGCCTGGAGAGATAGGCCACCTAAACCACAAAAGGGCTGATAAAGGGGCTGTTCAACAACATCCGTGTCGATTTCGACCCGGCCATCGTCGATGTAGACGCTCAAACGGCTGATGGGCAAGTGCGCCAGGCTGCGTTCAAGGGGCTGCGAGAGGATAAGCCCGCAAAAGAAGTCGAGGCCGAGAAGCCGGCAGAACCTGCCGAAGTCGATACGCCCGACCCGGAAACTGCTCGCAAGCCGGCCCCGACGCCGACGACATCTTCCCGTCTTCGCAAGGGTGCAAAGGTCGACGTCATGGGCGTCCTGGTCTCCAGCCCGGACAAGGAGTTGTGGCCTGACGCACTTGATGGCGAACCCGTAACGAAAGTGGACCTCGCTCACTATTATGAGGCAGTCGGGCCTTGGCTCATCGATCATATCAAGGGCCGGCCGTGCTCAATCATTCGCACGCCTGACGGTATTGGCGGGGAGCAGTTCTTCCAAAGGCATGCGATGCAGGGGACATCAAACCTGATCGAACAGGTGAAAGTCTCAGGCGACAAGCAGCCGTACCTCCAGATCGGCCGCGTCGAGGGTTTGGCCGCGATCGCACAGATCGGCGGCGCCGAGCTACATCCGTGGAACTGCGAACCCTATCAGCCTGAAGTCCCCGGTCGTCTCGTCTTCGATCTGGACCCAGGCCCGGATGTCGACTTCGCGACAGTGGTAGAAGGTGCACGAGAAATCAGGGATCGGCTTGAAGAGCTGGGTCTGGTCAGCTTCTGCAAGACGACGGGCGGCAAAGGGCTCCATGTTGTAACGCCGCTCGCTGTTCCGAAGGGCAAGAAGCTGAGCTGGGACGAAGGCAAGGCTTTCGCGCACGACGTGTGTCTGCAGATGGCCCGCGACAATCCCGAGCTTTACCTGACCAAGATGTCCAAGGCGCAGCGTGAAGGCCGTATCTTCCTGGATTATCTGAGAAACGACCGCACCTCGACGGCGGTGGCTCCCCTGTCGCCCCGTGCCCGGCCGGGAGCAACCGTCTCGATGCCCTTGAACTGGGCTCAAGTAAAAAAAGGTCTCGATCCGAAGCGGTTCACAATTCGCACGGTGCCTGGACTTCTGAAGGATAATACGGCGTGGCAGGACTATTGCGATGGTCAAAGGCCGCTAGAGCAGGCGATCAAGCGCTTGGAGAAACTTATGAGGCGGGCTGCGTGACCATACATTGCCCGCTTCAAGAAGCCATTAGGTGGCGTCGCCGCCGCTCAAGATAGGCAGAGATCATCCGGCTTTGCGGGATTTGAGTTCTTTGGCAACCGACTTTTTCAAGGCATCCATGATGTTGACGACGTTGCTCTTTTCCTCGTCGTCGCCCTTTGTGGATTTCGAAGCCTTCGCTTTGCTCGGTTTCTTTGCCTTCTTCTTATCGGCGATGAGCTTCAGCAAGCTTTCTTGAATAGGATCGGACACCATCTCCGGTGACCAGTCCTGCATGCGCTTTTTGATAACTGCCAACGGTTCGTTTCCATCCACGATCCGATTGCCAACCTCTTTCACGTTCCCCGCCACGACATTCCATCCACCCATCATCGCGAATTGCGAGAAACAGCCATGCAAACATGGTACCAAATCGCTGGCATTCAAGCCGCCTAAACCAGAACCTCAACCCCAAATCATGACTGCGAAGCGCTAAGTTTACATTGCCATGCGACCCACAAGACGCCGAGGATCAAGGCCTGGCTCGCACGCCGCCCGCATTGGCATGTTCACTTCACGCCAACGTCAGTCAGCCTCCTGGATCAATCAAGTCGAGCGGTGGTTTGCAGAGCTGACGCGCAAGCAATTGCAACGCGGTGTCATCGTTCCACCGCCGAACTGGAAGCCGACATCGACGCGTTTATCGCAACGCACAACGAGAATCCCAAGCCATACAGATGGGTGAAATCCGCCGGCCAAATCCTCGCCTCCGTCAAGCGATTCTGCCAAAAAACAATGAGCCGAACTTCAGATTCCGGTGACTAGCCGTTTTGATTGAATTCGGTAGCGCTGAATAACGACTGACGGGGCTCCCCAGCATGCCTCGGCAGCAAACCGATCGCGGACGTTACTATTGAAACACAGTTTCTGTTTAACGAGCTGTCAGGGAATGATAGTCGTCAAGTAAGATCGCGGTCAAAAATGAAAACTCGATATATCTATGAAAATATTGATACAAAAAGCGGTAATCCTAAGAGGCGTCCATTATAACTATGTATTAATGTGCGATATATAAATATATCTACAATATTAGAACGTTATTTATGATGATGATTGGGAAGATATACGAAATATGGAAGGGCTGAAAAATGGACGCCTAT
Organism: Allorhizobium ampelinum S4; assembly: GCF_000016285.1. NCBI lineage: Bacteria > Pseudomonadati > Pseudomonadota > Alphaproteobacteria > Hyphomicrobiales > Rhizobiaceae > Gillisella > Gillisella ampelina. The sequence continues at coordinate 207,347 of NC_011982.1, forward strand.
AAGCTAATAATATTTGATTTTGATGGTACATTGGCCGACAGCGGCGGCTGGATGATAAGCGCTCTGAGGGAAATGTCCGAACGTCACCGATTTATAACGCCCAACGACACTCAGATTGAATATCTGCGTGGCCTTTCAGTCTGCCAGGTTTTGAAATGGCTGAGAGTTCCGATTTGGCGCATTCCTCTGATCGTGAAAGATTTGCGTGAACTGGCTCGCGAGGCCACGTTCCATATATTCCCTAGGACAGAAAAGGTCTTATTTCTCCTCCAAGATCAAGGGGTGGAGCTTGCAATCTTAAGTTCGAACAGCATTGAAAATATTCAGCGCGTGCTCGGGCCATTGGAGGGATACTTTGCTCATATAGAGGGTAGCTCGCCGATATTTGGGAAGGGCAAAAGGATCAATAAGATACTTCGTCGGTGTAATAAGTCTCGGAATGAAGTCCTTCTTGTCGGAGATGAGGTACGTGATATTGAGGCGGCGACGAGCCAAAATATTGCCTCCGCAGCAGTAACGTGGGGTTATGCCAAAAGAGAAGCTTTGGCGTACAGCAATCCCACTCACATTCTCGACGATATTGAGGAATTAATAGACTTGAAACCTATATAGAGAAGAAGAACTGCGCCTGATGTGCTGATAATACTAAATTCACATTTACAATTACATTGAAATTACTGCGCATGCAGAGAGGATTAGGGCTGAAAGCGGATGTCGTCAGATTTGCCAGTAGTCGATGAACGCCCCCGGTTTTACGCCAGAAGCATACATGGACGGTAAGGGTCTGAACTGCGGCATTCAACGGCTTGCAATTACCCACATCTGAGTGTCGCTGCGATTTCGGTTCCGAGGCGAATGTCCGTCAGCCGGCTGAGACCGCGCCAGACGACCGTATTTCCTGGTGGCGGATCTGATGTTCTTGCGAGGTAACCACCTAAACGAGCGAGTTTGGTGAGATAGAAGTTTAGCGATCCCGGCGTCGCCTGCCGGTTACCTGCGTTGCTGACCATTTGATCAAGAATTTCAATTTCCTGTTCGGTGAGGGCCGCAGTTGGCGGTATTTCGGGCGCACTGCGCGCGAGCATTGTCAACCAGAGCACCCTCCAGCTCATAATGCAGAACATGGCGACGAGGTTTGCCAGTCGATCGGCCGTTCGTAATCTTGCATCTTCAGCCCGGCAACCCGACTTCAGGATCTTATGGAAGACCTCAATCTTCCAGCGCATCGCGTACCATTTGATTTTTTCGACGGCATCCTCGCAGCTATGTACCTCAAGATCGGTCAGTAGCTTCCACTCGATGCGCTTGCTGCCGGGCGGAGGGTTGGGCTCCACCGCGTGGATGACGGTCAGGTCTAAAGCAGGATATCGTTTCATCTTGCCGATGGGCGGCAACACCCGGATCCGTTTGAATCGGATATCCAGGTGGACTTTAGTGACCTCGTCGGTATCGGCGCGAACTTCGATAAGGTGCCGTCCGGCAGTTTCAACATCGCGCATTTCAGCCGATATCGTGTGATCCCCGTTGCCAGCCAACCTGTCGACGACCGTGCGCACGACGAAGTGCGTGCCAAGCTCCTTGGTCAGGCAGTAGAGTTCGTAGATATCACTTTCGCGATCGCCTACATGAATGCATCGGTCAGGTTGGCCAAGCAGGCCGACGGATTGCCGCAGATTTTCAAGCCAACGGATGCTTTCCTTGGTTTCGATCGGAACACGCGTCGGATTAATCTTGCGCTTGAGCTGGGCCGTGCCCTTGAACTTGTCGCGGCTCCAGAATTTGACGGCCGCCAACCCCAAGGGTAGCCCATCCAAAGTTACAGCAAGGCTCGAATGCATCAATATTCCGCAGACCGTGTGGTGGCGCAGCCGCTCCTGTTTGTCTCGGCCACTGTTGACGCTCTTGGTAAAGCCAACGGCATGCGGATTACGGCGCTGATAGGTGAACTCAGTTGTGTCCCGCAGCACCAGGATCGGACCTTGGGAAGCATCGTAGCGCTGAGCGGTCGCGGCGAAATGACCGTTGAGGATATCGCCTTCCTCAACATTCGGGTTGGAGAAAAACCGATAAGCCGCTTTCGTGTTGGCCCAATCCTGGCAGGCGAAAGGAATAGAGCCGCCCATGTGCTCCCCGAGCTGTCGTAAAAGTTCTGTGCAGCGTCGGCCAAGGCGAACATCCTTGAAACACCCCGCGTCTATTTCCTGCTTGCTCCAATGGCCGTCACTATCAGCCATCACATCGTCACGAACCGACATAAAGCACCGCCTCAAAAGAATCAGGTGCTCGACACAGAATCACAAGTGATTCTTTCAATTCAAGATTTCAACGAAAGTTTTCCCAAAGGAGTCAGCTACTTATGGGTAATTGCAAGATTCAACGGAGGCTTACGTCGAAGCGACCACTGAGGATTTTGAAGTCATATGTCACACGCGAGTAAATGTCGACTGATTTTGCCCGTGTGAACCGCCCCGTGTTTACCGGAGGCTCCAACTCGTGAGAAAGTGGAGCCATGACAAGCAAGACAACAAACAAATTTTCATCTGAAGTTCGGGCCCGAGCGGTGCGGCTTGTTTTGGACCATGAAGCCGAACATCCGTCCCGTTGGGCCGCGATCTCATCGATAGCGGCCAAAATAGGCTGTGCGCCGCATACACTCCATGAGTGGGTCAAAAAGGCTGAGGTGGATACTGGTAAGCGGGCTGGATTGCGGAGCGATGTGGTTGAGAAGATGAAGGCTCTTGAGCGGGAGAACCGCGAGCTTCGTCAGGCCAACGGGGAGTGTCAGGAATTTCGTGTACGGGCGTGCGGTTGAACATTCGCGTCTACGCCCTTGCGGCCTGAAAGCGGTCCGCAAAGAGAATTGAGAACTGCGATTTTGCCATCGCCCATTCCCTGGGTGGCATCTTCCACTCTTTCTCCGATCTGTTCAAGACCAGATAGAGAAGTTTGGTCGCACCGTCGTCATTTGGGAAATGGCCTCTTGCCCGGACAGCGCGGCGCAGCTTGGAGTTCAGCGCTTCGATGGCGTTCGTGGTGTAAATGATCCGGCGCACGTCCTTGGGAAAGGCAAAGAAGGGGATGACCTCCTGCCAGGCTCGCCGCCAAATCTGGGCGACGGCGGGGAATTTTCGGCCCCAGAAGCCACCCTCGAACGTCGTCAGGGCCGCCTCCGCCGCCTTGTCGTCGATAGCGCCGTAGATGGATTTCAGCTCTCGGGCCAGGTCCTTGCGGTCTTTCCAAGAGGCAAAATCCAGCGAGTTTCGTAGCAGGTGTACGATGCAAGTTTGCACCGTCGTTTCTGCGAAGACTGCATTGATGGCCTCGGGAAAGCCCTTCAGGCCGTCAACGACGGCGATCAAGATGTCCTCGACGCCACGGTTCTTTAGCTCGTTCATCACCCGCAGCCAGAATTTCGCGCCCTCGTTGGTTTCGATCCAGAGGCCGAGAATTTCTTTCGTGCCATCGCCTCGTACGCCGAGCGCAATATGCACCGCCTTGTTGCGAACGTGGCCTTCATCCCTGATCTTGACCCGCAGCGCATCGAAGAATACCAGCGGATAGACCGGCTCTAGTGGCCGCGCTTGCCATATCGCCACCTCGTCCAGCACCGCGTCGGTGACGGCCGAGATCAAGTCTGGCGACACGTCGATGCCGTAAAGCTCCTGGACATGCCCGACGATCTCGCGCGTGCTCATGCCTCGCGCGTACATCGATACGATCTTCTCATCGAAGCCTGGGAAGCGGCGCTGATATTTGGCAAGCAATTGAGGATCGAAACTCGACTGCCGGTCGCGCGGGATGGAAAGCTCAAGCGAGCCGCTATCCGTCAGCACCGTCTTGCGGCCGTAGCCATTCCGGCTGTTGCCGGGGGTCGTTTCGCCAGAGAGGTGATGATCCATCTCTGCATTCAAAGCCCGCTCTGCCAGCGCCTTCTTCAGTTGATCGAGCAGTCCATTGCTCTCGAAAGCTGTCTTCGCGTCCGAACCCGCCAGAAGCTGGTCCAAAATACTATCCGGGATAATAGGCTCTTTCCGTCGTGCCATGGGTGATCTCCTTTGTACCCATTATGCACGCCCGTACACGAAATTCCTGACACTCCCGACCGACCCATGCCTTGGGCATCCGCCCCCCTTTTGACTGTCGTGCACCGGCGGCATGGTGATGCGCCCGCACAATGGTACTGTCGATCATCAGCCATTCCAGATCGGACTCACGGGCAAGAACGGCGAGCATCTCGGTGAGAGACTGTTTGAGAACCCCTTGAACGGCTTTGTGTCATGTGATTCAAGCTTGGGATGTGGACCTCAACGACGCGTGGCCGAATGGCCGACATTGCCAAGAAGACGAAACGCTACCCGACGGATCTGACCGATGAGGAATGGGCCTGCATACAGCCTTTCCTACCCGGCGCGCGTAGGAACGGTCGTCCAGTTGAGACGAATTTGCGCGAGGTTTTGAACGCGATCCGTTATTTGGCGCGCTCGGGCGGCGGTTGGCGGATGCTGCCCAAGGATTTCCCGCCATGGCAGACCGTCTATTGGTGGTTTCGTCGCTTCGTCCGGCGTTTCATGTTCCAGACGATCCATGATGTCGCGCTGATGCTCGACCGCCAGCGCTCGGGACGCGAAGCGAGCCCGACGGGCGGGGTTATCGATAGCCAGTCGGTCAAGGCTCCAGCAGCAAAGAAAAGAGGTTACGACGCCGGCAAGAAGATCGTTGGACGCAAGCGCCACATCGCGGTCGATACCGATGGCCGCTTGCTGATGGTCAATCTCACACCCGCCGACATCTCCGACAGCGCCGGGGCGCAGTTGATGCTCGATAGCGTGAGCAAGCGCTGGCCCTGGCTCAAGCATCTGCAATGCCTTCAAACCATTGTCATGCATGATGCGAGCAACCCTGTGGCGACCGACGCAAACCCCGTCTTCCTTCAGTTCCACCGTCATGCGTGGGCTTTCATAGGTTTCATGTGAGGTGGTGAACTGAGCCCGGATATGAGCCAAAAGAACCATGTCCGTCCTTTGCCGCAGGCTTGGTTTGCATATGTCCCAAGCGTAATATCCGCTTTCACTGACACCCAGAAGCGTGCAGGCACGCTGAACAGGAACATTGGCCTTCTCTGCCGCAATGACCTTGAATTTCATTTCATGGTTTCCTTTGCAAAGAAGGCGGCTGCTTTTTTTAATAAATCGCGCTCCTGACGCAGAATTTCATTTTCCTTGCGAAGACGCGCCAGTTCCTTGGCAGTATCTTCGTGTGGTCCAGAAAGCAGGTCGGCTTCCTTGTGGGCGCTCACCCATTTCCCAAGCGTCGAGAGCCCAACGCCAAGATCATCGGATATTGCACGCAACGGCCTGCCGCTGGTGCGCGCAAGTCGGACAGCCTCAGCTTTGAAAGCATCTGTGAACTTGGCGTGGCGGCCGGGTGAATTCTTCTTCGTGTTCGTCATAGGGCGAAATCCTATCAAAGGTTAGGGATTCGCTCTCCACTTCTTCCGGGCAAGTCCAACCCTTGATCCGCTCCCACTGATCATCATCCCGCAGTGCATCGCAATCCATCACCGAACTCCAAAAGCCAGTGTTGAACCTGATTTGACGCCCCGCGGGAATCCCAAAAACGTAAATCGTCACCACAGCCTAGGCGCAGACATAGAAGCTCACTTCGGCTGACAACGTCCGCTACCGATATCCGACCGCTAACCCTCTTCGCCAGACGGGGTCGCCTTGCCGCTTACGGTGCATCGTTGAGCCATAAACAGCATCGCCCCCCTACACGACCAAGTGGCTGGTGGCAGGATGTATTGTCATGTAAACAAAATGCTGTAATTTGTGATGAGTACCCGCAATCAAATAATCCTAGCCGTAGCATTCTTATTGTTCAATTAAGCTCGTCGTCATAAGAAGAAAAAATTGTGATAAAATAATTGATTCCGTAGTTCATTGAGAAGCAAGATTGGACCCCAAGCCGTCAAATGTCGTAAGTTTCGGTGTCCGTCTTTAATATAATTGTTTGTTCAATATTTCTAATAATACAAACGTAAGTATGACGCGTTATACTTTATTAATTAAAATCACGATTTTTACAATATATTGAGAATTCCCGTTATTGAAAATGCGATGGATGTTAATGATGCTAATATTTAGTTAGGGTTCTGCGAGGTTTAATTGGAGCGGTATTTATATAATATAGAAAATGAATTGCAAAAACATAAAAATAAATAATATATGTTTGCTACATACCCCACTAATGGGCAAAGGAAACTTACTGAAATTAAATATTACTAATATTCTTGACCGAATTTGACCATTTCCTCTACAGCACGCCCGATCGCTAACACCATATCGTCCGACCCAAACGGGCCCTCGATCTGTATTCCAACCGGTAGCCTGTCGGGTGTCAACGACACTGGGACGCTCAAGCTTGGCAGCCCGATGTTACTGCTAGGATCTAGGTTTCGAACGAAAATTCCAAAGGTATCAGTCTCGACGCCGTTGTGTACAAGCGTAGTCTGCAGCCCTACTGGTTTGGCGGTTAGGGGAACTGAAGGAAATAAAACAGCGTCAAGGCCGTTGGAGGAGTAATAATTCTCATATGTTGCTTTTAGCCTGGGCTTGTAGCACCGAAGCGCCCTCCGGTAGACCGACTCTGAAATAAGTCCTTTTGATAGTTGAGATTGCACGAGGTCATAGACCTGTGGATCCTGAATATTCTGTATCAACTCATCAAACGTGTTTCCAATCCCGTGAAACGAGAGATAGGCCATGAGCGCTCGGGGAAACTCATAAATAGCAACTGGCAAGCTCACTTTGCGGGTTAGCTCCGCAACATTCGGAATGTCCGCTTCCACGAACGTCATTTGGTTGGTAGCCAGACGTCGAATTGCTCGTTCCGAGGCTGCCGCAACATGCGGTTCGAGATTATCAAAGAAGTGGGATCGAGGCAGACCCAACCGAAGCCCCTTGAGTGACATATTTTGAGTAGGACACTTGTTGCGAATGATCCGATCCAATAGAACCGCATCTTCAACCGAGCGGACAATGAGGCCAGGAGTGTCTCTCGACGGACTCACCGGCACAATGCCATCGGTTGGATAGTTGCCAAATGTTGGACGAAAACCAACAACCCCACATAGTGCCGCCGGAAGCCTAACAGAAGCGCCGGTGTCAGTTCCTATGCCGCCCAACATCAAATTGGCTGCTACCGAGACAGCAACGCCCCCACTCGATCCACCAGAGATCAGAGCCTGGTTCCAAGGGTTTCGTGCGGGACCAAACGTCTTGTTGTCATTTGTTATACCAAAAGATAACTCGTGCATATTTCCAGACGCCCCAATCAGTGCACCGGCTGAATGAAGTCGCTCTACTATCTTTGCCGGAATAGCTGGCTTGTGCCGAAGCAGTCCCTGTGTGCCAGCGGACGTCGGGAATATTCCAGTCGCTATGTTTGCTTTGAAACAAAGGGGGATACCCATAAGGCCCACCCCGCCGGATCCGTTCCTATCCACACGATCTGCCTCATTTCTTAGATGAAGCCAGTCAGTTGCAGCGAAGGCGTTCAAGTGGGTTGCAGATTCCGAACGGGAGACCAAAGACTCAACTAGGTCCCGACATGAATACTGTTTCCTCCTTAGAGCTCTCAACGTCTGCGAAATTGATGATATTTCAACCATTTTACTAGCAAGACCGGCTCTATTTTTTTGATATTATATGACGAGTACCCTTAATTATAATTTTGTAATACAATTACACCGCCAATTACGGGGTTAAATTCAATGAGTTGACTTTGCCCGACAGTGGGTCCCTTCAATTTTGAATAGGCGTGCAAGGATACTGTTGCAGATTGAAGACTTTTCTTCCGCACAACCCTCCAGACCAGCTCTGCAAATTGTCTTCGTGGGACCTACACTATTAATCAAAATGATTTTTCGGTTAAAAGTTACTTCTATAAAAGATGCTTTAAGCACAGAGCAGAAACAGCATCGAAATATTTCTTATTTTCAATGGCTAATTTTTTCTATTCTAGAATCACAAACAGAAGCTACTCCACCAAGAACTTGCTCAACATTGAAGATAAAGGTCGCTTGAAAGATGAGCTCGAGAAGACGCGGCAAACCAACATTTGCGAGATTTGCTTGCATCCTAGGGGGCACAGAGCAAGCGTCTGTCGACAAATATTGATGGGGTTCGCTTACACAAGCAAAACCGTGCTGGAAGGTTTACTTTCGACAATGCCTCATGATGACGCCCCGCTTGGGAAAATCTTCGTAACGGATTTGCCGCCCTATGATGAGCAAGTCCCTCAAGTCCTGCTGATGCAAGCTGCAGCACTAGTCACAAGCTACGAATATTCCTTTGAAGATTTAGCATATTTCTTGGTCCTACCGCTGCAGATGGCTCTAATGCAAAAGTCTCCAAGTCTTGGGAAGGATTTTCCGGTAATTTCTGGTTATTCGATCACAAAAGACAGTGTGCACTCTCCTGTCGCGTTTGGAAGAAATTTGATGCCTAGGGGCGTCAGTTGTGAGTTTCCTCAAATCGATGTTCTCTACGACTATCGCGGATTTCTCGAGGGAGGAGCTTTTAGCGAAGGGGTCACCTCTTTCCCTAAAGAAACTAAAAAACCAAAAGTTGCCGTCATTGGAGCCGGTATTTCAGGATTGGTTTCCGCAACACTTTTGCTGCGAAACGGTATCGACGACGTTACCATATTCGAAGCCAAAAACGTGGTGGGAGGTAGAGCCCACACACACTTCTTCAAAGGCGAACCGTCGGTCTGCGCGGAACTTGGTGCAATGAGGTTTCCTCGCAGCCAAGCTTGCTTGTTCTACCTGCTGGAATATCTAGGAATCAATGCAATGACTAAATTTCCAAATCCAGGAACGGTTGATACCGGCTTGTACTACCGCGGGAGAAGCTACAACTGGAAAGCTCATAGCCTCCCCCCAGCAATTTTCAATCGAGTTCATAAAGGCTGGCGTACATTCTTGCACGCGGGTTTTGTAGATGGTGTTGCAGCATTCGCGTCCCCGTTTACACTAACTGAGTGTCTCCGGCTTCGTAACTATGAGTTCGCTTCCTCGCTTTGGCAGAAGTGGCTGGATGCCTTCAGCAGCGAAACATTTTCGTCCGGAATAGAGAGAATCTTTAGGGGTGCTCACCCACCAGGTGGGGAGAAATGGACCAGAGATGTCGACATGGAGCTATTCAAAGAGCTCGGAGTGGGGTCGGGCGGATTCGGTCCGGTATTTGGGTGCGGCTTCATCGAGATATTGCGGTTGATAGTGAATGGCTATGAAGACAATGTAATGTTGCTGCTTGATGGAATAGAGGAAATCCCACGAAGGCTATCTCAGCAGAAAGTTGGGTCATATTCAATCCGGGATCGGATAATCCACAAAGAGGTGAAGGAGATAATTAGGACCGAGTCAGGAATCTCGCTAGCTATTGGCGAAGGAATGCATGCAACCTTTGATCGCGTGATCGTAACATCTGGCTTTACGAATATTCAGTTGAGGCATCTCTTAACCAATGATGACAGCTTTTTTTCTTACGACGTTAACCAAGCGATCGAGAACAGCCACATGACAGGCTCATCAAAGCTGTTTGTTCTCACGCAGAATAAGTTCTGGAAAGCTGAAGAACTCCCTTCCTGCATACTGACAACCGGTGTTGCCAAAGCAGTTTACTGTCTGGATTACGAGCCTGATAAACCGAGCGGAAAAGGCCTTGTACTTTTGAGCTACACTTGGGAAGACGATTCCCATAAACTCCTGACATTCGATAAAGGAGAAAGATTTCAAATCTTGAAGCGCGATCTCGCAAAATCATATCCTAGATTTGCGGATTTGCTTGAGCCGGCTGATGGGGATTACGATAACAACATCATCCAGCACGACTGGATTCTGGACCCATATGCAGGCGGTGCTTTCAAGTTAAATCGCCGATGCGAAGACGTCTATTCAAAAAGGCTTTTCTTTCAGCCGCTTCGACTGAACGGAGAGCCTGATGGACGTGTCTGTTTGGCCGGGTGCAGTTGTTCCTTTTCTGGCGGATGGGTGGAGGGCGCTATCCAGACTGCATGTAACGCTGCGATGGCAACGATTAGAGATGCTGGCGGCTTAATTAGCGGCGATAACCCCCTGACAAACGAGTTCGTTAACTATCATTACTAGAGTAGTGTCTACCTGTAGACATAAAAAGGATGCTATAACGCATAACGTTACGTTTTTTATTTCGTATAATGTAATAAAATATTCTAGTTATGTGTATATGTGAAAAATAGCGAAAATAATTGCAAATTAGAGTAGTAAGTATTATAATGGATGGTACCAAACGCAAATTTAATTGCAAAAGTATTTCAGAGCGATAATGGAATGCTTATTAAAGCATTAATACATCTTCTAGCAATACTTCGAAATGTATTTATATTATGGAATTTTTTTTAAAATTTGGGTTGATTAATGCTAGCGTCAGCTATTTAGCGAGAAAGAATTTGGTCAAAGGTCGCCTGTCTACCTGCTCCAAAGTCAAATGTTGAAACAGGGCAATAGCAAACAATTACAACGTTGAATTCTCCTGGAAGACAACGGCGCCCTTATTGTGTAAGTCTTGACAGGATATATGGTGATGTCACGTGCATCCGTGCATCCGTGCATCCGTGCATCCGTGCATCCGTGCATCCGTGCATCCGTGCATCCGTGCATCCGTCGCACCCCTCCGGCGTTGCTTGCAATTACCCACATTTGAGTGTCGCCGCATTTCGGTTCCAAGGCGAATATCTGTCAGCCGACTGAGGCCGCGCCAGACAACCGTATTTCCCGGATGCGGATCTGATGTTCTTGCAAGGTAACCGCCCAAACGAGCGAGTTTGATGAGATAGAAGTTTAACGATCTCAGCGTCGCCTGCCTGTTGCCTGCGTTGCTGACCATTTGATCGAGGATATCGATTTCCTATTCGATGAGAGGCGCGGTTGGTGGTGTTTCTGGCGCAAGTGCGCGCGAGCATCGTCAACCAGAGCACTGACCAGCTCATGATGCAAAATACGGCAAAGAGGTTTGCCAATCTGTCGGTCGTTCGTAGTCTCGCGTCTTCGGCCCGGCAACCGAACTTGAGGATCTTATAGAAGACCTCAATCTTCCAGCGCATCGCGTACCATTTTATTTTTCCGACTATGTCCTCGCAGCTATTCACCTCAAGATCGGTCAGTAGCTTGCAATTTATACGCTTGCGGCTGGCTGGAGGGTTAGGCTCCACCGCGTGGATGACGGTAAGGTCCAAGGCAGGATATCGCTTCTTCTTGCCGACAGGCGGCAGAACTTGGATCGACAGTTTTAAAATCGCGCATTTCAGCCGAGATTTTCTGCTCGACCAGCGGCAGGTATGTCAACGCCGCGAATTTTCCTCAGAAGTGCGGATGGCGGGTAATGATCTCGCCGCGGCAGTCGATCACGACTAATACCAACCTGCATTGATCAGAACTGACGAGCCCATTTTCGGCGGCCGATGGTCATGATGCGCCAAGGCTGATCGACCAGCTTGTTCCAAGCCTCGCAGCAGTGGTCGAGAATATTGTCGTGGGAGGTAAAAACGCGATTGGAAAGCCAGTTATCGCGCATGAATTGCCAAACGTTCTCGACCGGGTTCAGCTCGGGACACTTGGCGGGTAGCGCGATGATGCTGATGTTGTCGGGGACCTCGAGCTTGTCGGTCATGTGCCATCCGGCCTGGTCCATCAACACCACGGCGTGCGCGCCCGGCGCTACGGCGAGCGCGATCTCAGCGAGATGTAGCGACATCGTTTCTGTGTTGCAAAAGGGCAGGATCAGCCCGGCACCCTTGCCCTGTTCGGGGCAGATGGCTCCGAAGATGTAGGCCGATTTCGTGCGCTGGTCCTTGGGCGCCGAGGGTCGTGTTCCGCGTCTGGCCCAGCGCCGTGTGATGGTGTTCTTCTGACCGACGCGGGCCTCGTCTTGGAACCAGACTTCTATGGACGTGCCCTTCGGGAGGCTTGTCCGGACCTTTGCCACTTCGGCAGCAAAGCCCCCTTTTTGAATGTCTCCATGGCCAGCTCGTTCTGCGCATGATGACGTGGTCGCGCGGTCAGCTTCACATAGCCCAGCTTTTTCAACTCGCGGCTCACGGTGGTTTCGTCGAGCGACACCGCGAACTCCTCGTGCAGCAAATACACAAGGTCGATCAACCGCCAACGCACGACACCATGGATCGCCGGGATCGGCCCGCGCTCGACCGCCTCGACCAGCGCACGACGCTGGGCATCGTTGAGGATCGACGGCTTGCCCGGCGCCTTGCCGTCCAGAAGACCGTCGGGGCCACGGGCATTGAACCGGATCACCCAGTCCCGCACGATCTGAAGGGTCACCCCGCCAATCCTTGCGGCCTCGCTCCTGCTGCTCCCCTCGTAGATCTGCGCCAGGGCCAGCAGTCGCCGGGCCTGCGGCGCGCTCTTTGATAATCGCGCCAGTCGCCGGAGCGACGCTCCGTCAAAATCTTCCCGCAAGCCGATCGCTTGTCCCATCGCCACGTCCTTTCGATGCAGGACGCCATTGATTCACACTTTCATCGCTTTGGGAATCCACAACCTGAGTCAGCCTCAACGCAGGCTGGTATAAGTCGACATATCCTCTGAGCCAGAGGTCCTGATGACCGCATCCGAACTCCTTCGAAAGGCGTTTGGCGCTCCGGCCAAGATCATTTAGCCGCAACATCGCCACCAGCACATCAGGCTGAAGCATGTCCCCAGTCGCCTCACCGAAGTCGGCCTGCGGATGGCGGGGCGGATGCGACAGCGGCGCGAACACCTCGTGACGGCGCTGATCCCGCTCGCGCATGTAATCCTTGATGATCGTGGCGCCGTCGGTTAACCCGCACTTCTCATACAGCCGGTCAAACACCAACTTGGTCGTACATTGCTGCTTGCGCGGAACCTTCAGATCCTCATCAGGCCAATGCTCGATCGTCGAAACAAACGCATCCAGCTTCGGACGCAGGATCGGTGAACGCCCCTGATAGTCAGGGGGCGTCGAATAGGCTACCATCTTAGCCACGCTGTCGGGCGGTACGTTGAAACGCTTCGCTGCCTGACGCTGCGTCATCCCTTCTCAGACCGCCAGACGAACCTTGAGATATATTTCCAAGTTGTAGATCCCTTGTTCCTCCTGCGCTCATTGCAGAAGGAAATAGGTCGCCGATTTTTACTTCACCCGCGGCTGGACTATTCCGCCGCTACCGTGGCCGACACATTAATACGCTCGATCGTAAACGGTGCATCGAACCGCCGTGCTATCTCGATGGCAGCCGGTGAGATCGCGGCGCCGCTTTTGCCCCGCCTTTCGGCGCGTTGGCTTCCAGATCCGCCAGGGAGAAGAACGGTCGTCTTGTATGATGGTATGGCCCCCTTCCGCCGGAGGCAGCCGCGAGAAATGATGGAGACGTGTCAACCCGGAGGTTCATGATGCTCAAGTTAGTGTTGTTGATCTCGATATTGCCAAGTGTGCCTACCAAGTCCACGTAGTTGATTCTATTGGAAAAAAAGCGTCATCCGCCATCGACATAAGGAGGTGAAACATTATTCCGAAAGCTTTCATCTCCTCTCGTCGCGCTTGAAGCTTTTCCTGGCTCGCCCGTCGTGGTGACTGCGTATCCGACGAACAGCTTCGCCGTTTTCCAACTGGTTCATCGTTGAGCCAGAACCATCATTGCTCGCCTCCTATATGATCGAGTGGCTGATGGCAGGATATATCAAAGTGTAAGTGTCAATCGAGTGCTTCCCACCTGCCGAAACATCAAATGCCTCGCCTTTGTCTGTAGGTGATTGCAAAACGACAGAATGATTGACCCCGCTTGCTGGCGCTCTGGAGCAATTAGTCAATATTCCTTCTTAGTGCGGGGCGGCTGTATGCGAAGGGTGGGCCACCTCCGAAGACTTAATTGGAAAAAGTTTGTCGTTGTAGGGAAGACGTAAGCACTTCCGTCATCGCTTCACTATTGTTGCTTCTTACAGATCGTCGCTGTACAGACTATAAAGGTCAGCAGTTCATTGTCTGGGCCACTTGCTCAGTTCACCTTTGAGATTTCAACAAATGCGGCGCGCCTTACCAAAAGTCGAATGGTGTCCCCACCAGTTGTTGAGAGAGCTAATCGATTTGACCGTCAATCAGTTATACTGAATGTTACCATATGAGATATCGCTCTATAAATTGGCCATTTTGCAAATCCAAACCCAAGCGCTCAAAACTACAAGATATTGAGCAGACAAAATATGGAAGCACACTTGATCTTCGGGCCGACATCTACGGGAAAAACTTCAGTTGCAATAGCTCTTGCTAAAAGAACTGGTTTTCCTGTGATAGTACTGGACCGAATCCAATGCTACTCCCAGCTTTCTGTTGGAGGTGGGCGACCTTCTGCTGCAGAATTTCAAGGAACCAGGCGTATTTACCTGATTGAAGGATCGCTTGATGAAGGTGTAATCAGCGCTGAACGAGCTCATGAATGTCTCGTCGCAGCAGTCGAAGCTCACAAGCCCGAGGGTGGGGTGATACTTGAGGGGGGCTCAATCTCACTGTTCAAACGTATGGCTCAAAGCAGCTATTGGAATTGTGGCTTTACATGGCATGTCACCCGACTTCACCTCGGCGGTGAAGAGATTTTTCTGGCAGCGGCGAAGAAGAGGATCAATCAGATGATGCAACCGGATGAGCAGGGAAATTCATTTTTGGGAGAACTGGTCTCTGTCTGGAAGACAACTGCGCTGAGAGCCACACTTGAGGGAATATGTGGCTATCGTTATGCTATAGAATTTGCTGGGAAGCAGGGTCTGGAGATGGATGCACTTACAAGCCTGAACCGTCGTCAACTTGAGCAGTTGGTGCACGGTATGGCGCATGAATATCTCTGCTACGCCCGTCAACAGGAACAAGAACTTCCCTTGCCCTCGCTTGCTGGTGGGGAGGGACCTCCATTTCAGTAGCAGTAGGCTTGCCTATCTGCGCAATTCTCCAAAATACCGTTGCTCCCTACTTCTAAGGCGTACAATACTACTGTTATATAGCTAATAAAATTGTACGCAGTGTGTTTATTATGATGCGACCTGACGGGGACTTTGTTGCTAAGTTTCCCGGTATAAGGGCGACATTCTATTGTCGTTAATGTAATATGTATGTTTGAATAAACGCTTTTATGTTCCTATTTGCGTTTTTGGTGTTTATTCGCAATGTTAAATATCGGAATTGTCGATATAGTTTGTTATTATATTGTGTTTTCGTTTTGTTTGTAGATTATTTGTTTAAAACTAAATTTATTTGTGAATCTATAATAAGAAAATGCGTAATATTTCACAATATAATATATTATACAGTAGTGCTGGCCAATTGTATCGAACGTGCCAGACATTATTCAAACCTCTCGCAAAACAGAAAATTAAAACACACCCTGGATGCTTCTATGCATCACAATATATTACATCAGATCAAGCTGAGAGACGGATTTCAGTTTCCATTGAGTGCCTCAACGATGCGATTCAGGGGCGCGCGAGCTAACCCCAGCGAAGCAAGAGTTCGGCCAGTTTCAAAGAGGTTCTCCTCGAGAACAAGGCCGGCCTCCTCGATAACAGAGTTCATTGCTGGGGCCTGCCCTCCATACCATTTTTTCGAGTATTCGAAATCTGTTTCAGAGTGTTGACCGAGCGCGCGAACAATCTCAAGGCGTTCATTGTCTAATGCGAGAACACGCTCGATCGCTTGCGGCACAAACCCCCGGTAGAATTTCGGGAGAGGGCTCAGCCCGCATTCATCGCGACTCTTGCCGCTAGTATGCCAGGAGGATGTGCAACCGGGTTGGTATTCGATAAAAATATGGAGGCAGTATTTTTGTACCACTGCAGTCGGTTTGGGAAAAGCGCCTCAAAGCGACTTGTGAGATCCTCGCTGAGAGGCCGTGTTGCCGCAACCTCGAAACAGGTTTTCACGCCAAGCATATTAACGCGTTTACCCACACGGCGGCAGGCATATGGGGATGTGGTTGACTCAATGATTGCAGCAGGCGACAAACTGGGGGATAGGATTTTCTTGCAAGTCAAAGACGTTGCACTGCCCGGCAAAGCTACGAGCACAGAGTGACTCAGGTCGGATTCAGCAACTGCCGTAGAATACCCTCATGTCCCAACGTTGGAACTGTCAGAAAGACGAACTCTGCGTCCGAGATTATGGCTTGGAGATCATCCTCCAACTGCGGCTCGAAGCTGCCTCCATAGGTCGGGCCTACCAGTTGCAGCGTGACTATGCTTCTGACTTGAGTGTAATTGCTTCGGTTGGAAGGTGGTGCCCAGATAACGGCATGGACTCGACCGCTGAGCCTCAGAGCGATATCGCCGGCAAGGGTGAGAGCAAGGTTCCCTGCGCCGAGAATAGCTATCTTGGTCATTGTAAAATTGGAAGGATTTTGTGGTATGGACCCCCGGTAAGTTGGCCATTAAATAGAAGGATCGGGGCGGGAAAGTCCAATTTGCCGGCCCAACTTTCGCGACTTAGCGGTAAAATAGATCACTGCATACGTCAGACGCATGACTTTATTGGCCTAAATCATCTTTATGTGGGGTCGGGAGAAGCAGAAAAAGCAGCACATTCAAATGACCAATTATTGCAAGCAGAATTCGTGGTTCACGTAAGCCCTGACGTCTTTTGTTGGCAGGATTTATTGCTAAGTCATCTTTATTAGTTTGTGCATTGGTAAATTCGTTCATAATTTCAAGACTCTATAACCGATGTTCTGCCCCAACGTCGTCCTCCCCATCCAAATCTGTGATCGCTTTTCCAAAGGACGCGCAACAGGAGTTTCTCCATGGAGAGTCCATTGGAGATTCTCACCCCTAGGAAGCCAGGACACGAGGTTCCCCGGCACTGGCCGGACGAGGTGAAGGCGCACGTTGTTTCGGACAGCCTCAGGCCTCCGGAGTTAACAGGTTTACCTAAACTCCTGGCGGCGAAGCTGCTGGTTCATCCACCTGTGCCCCATAAAAGGTACGGCGGACGTGTGGATGCCATTGATAACCGTGGTATCCCGAAGTCCGATCCCATCCTACTGTCAAACCCGTTGCTCGACATATCGGTAGGGTTGTTCTTCTGCCGCAGGCACCTCAACAAGCTGGCGATACGGCGAGCCCTACCAATCAGGTGTGTATGCGCTTGGCATTGAGCCTCGTACCGACAACGCAGAAGATCTCCCCCTCCTGCAGCCGGCCGAGAGTTGCAGTCATACGATCGAAATAGCGTTTTGGCTCTTCCGGATACGTCTGAAGCATGGTCTGTTGTTATGACCCTCCGTAGACCTGAAACGATCCTTTTTGATCTGGATGATACTATCCTGGCAGGAATCGGAGGGCAATCATTCTCGGTGTGGCCACCGAGTTGGAACATCTCAGCTACACAAGTTAGTTGGTGCTGCGTTCCGCGTCGAAACCGCGCTGCACGAATTTTGGACGTCATCCGAGCAAGCGAAAGAAGTTCGCCTTGGATCGTTCGGCGGGATCAACCAGGCCCGTGAAATTATGACAACGGAGGCTCGGGCTAGCATAGCCGCTCTCGGATCGCAGCACGAGGGGACTACGTTCAGCGACCTCTTTACAAGAGCGAGAAGCGCGAGCATCCAACTCGTAGACGAGGCAGTGACGACCATGCTGGCGTTTCAACAAATGGGGATACGTTTCGGATTGGTGACAAATGGAGCCGCCGATATTCAGCGATGAAAGCTCGATCGGTTTGGCCTTGTAAGCTATTTCGACCACGTGCAAATAGAAGGTGAACTCGGGTTTGGAAAACGAGAGGAGCGAGCGTACCATCCATGCGATGGAAGCGCTCGGATCGGCGCTTCGCAAAACTTGGATGGTTAACCCCCCTCAAATGAGTCTTCGTCGGATTGCCAGCGCGGTTAGGTGAGCCTTGGAGCGGACGTCGAAGCGCTTCATGGCTTCGCGAAGCTTGACGCGGACGCTGTTGTACTTGACCCCTTCGACGTCGGCGATCTCCTCCATCGTCTTGCCGACGGCAATCCATCTCAGATAGGTGGCCTCCTTCGGATCGAGCCATGCGGCATCTTCCGCGGTAGGGGTGGTGCGGAGGAATGAGATACGGGCATGGATCTGCCCGATGGTTCCCGCGGCTGCCACTGCATCGATTTCCCGATCGAGATCAATCACCGGCTTCTCTGATGCCAGCGTGAACATCGACATCGAGCCGTTGGCAGTCTTGATGGGTATGGTGATGCCGGAGCGGATGCCGAAATCGGCTGCGTGGGCATAGAAGGCACGCTCGTCCTTCGACAGTGTCGGTCGCTCGTGCTCGCCAGACCAGGTGAAGATGTGCTTCCGGGATCTTGCGCGCTTGACGACCGGGTCGAGAGCGTCGAACTTCTTGTCGAAATAGACCGACTGCCACTCGGGATGATAGTTGGTGACGGCGGTGATGTGCCTGTGCTGGATATGGAGGTAGGCATAGCCGGTGAAGCCGAAATGATCGGCGATGTCCGCCAACCCGGTCTTCAGGATGCACTCATCGCCTTCGATCGCGGCAAGATCAGTCAGCTTGTCCAGCTAGTGCTGCATTATTCATCTCCGTATTTTGTCAGATGGAACAGTTGAGCATTGTCCCTCCCTTAGGGCGATATACAGAATGAAATAAATAGAGGACGGTTAAGCAAACCGTTGCAAGTTAAGGCATGGAGATAGGAAGAGAAGGCTACCAATTCTTCCACAACGACAAAAAAGTCCTTTGCGATACAATCCTTTCTTTATGGATATGCACCAGATACATCGGTCAATCAGACGGATAGTCTTGGCTGCGGGCCATTTCACCCAAGGTAACAGGTTTAACAGGTGCTCGAATATTCATGTATCCCACTTGGCCGGGCGGTTGAGCGGTCGCATCTCCTATCAACTCACATACTGTTAGGCCGCACGATCGACCCTGGCACGGCCCCATTCCAGCGCGACTGAAAGCCTTTGCCTGGTTCGGGCCCTTCGCGCCGCGAGCTGCAATTGCGCGGATCTCCCCCGCCCGTACCTCCTCACACCGACAAACGATCACGTCGTCTGCCGGCATTCGGAACTGAGGCGCGGGCCGATAGAGCTTTTCGAGAAACAGGCGTCCGCGGCTGGCTTTACGGAGCTGTTTCCGTGCCGCAGCTTCGCTTTTACTGGCATCTCGCGACTTGTTGTCGAGCATCTTGAGAATGCCCGCCACCACAAGTTGACCCCTGCAAGATGCTGCCTCGGCCCCGCTGATGCTGGCACTATCCCCGGCAATGAAAAGGTTTCGCACCGAAGTCTGACCGCAGTCATCGAGGACAGGTTCAAAAGCCAATCGCTCGTCGTTCCAGTCGTGCCTGACACCGACCGACATCGCGAGATTAACTTGCGGTACGACACCCTGGTGTAGAAGAAGTGTTTCAGCCTCTACCGTGTGGCTCTTGCCACGCAGCGTATATTTTACACTGGTAAGATCATTTTCGCCTACCGCCTCGAGCGTTGAGACGCCGCGGACTACCCTCACCTTCGCTTGGACTTCGCGCATCAGCTTGATGCCCTTCCGGAAGTAAGGAGTGGCAAGGAACGCTGGGGCAAATGGCAAAGCCCTGATAGCATTTGACCATGGCGTCGTATCCAGAACAGCTGAGACATTCACGCCAGCCCGAATATATTGTGCCGCGAGCAGATACAGGAGCGGGCCGCAGCCTGCGAGGCACGTGCTGCCGCCAGGGACAGTCCCGCTTGCCTTCAACATCGTCTGAGCAGCGCCTGCGGTCATGACGCCAGGCAGTGTCCATCCCTTGATTGGAAATGGGCGCTCCAGCGCACCAGTTGCGATAATTACGAACCGCGCTCCGATGAAGCGTGCTCGACCGGCGGCGGATATGCCAATAGAAAGTTGCTCGCTTGTTTGCTCGATCATGAATGCTGTTGTGCGGGGCAAATAGGTTGCCCCGCATGCGTGGAAATCTTCGGCCAGTTGCCGGCCAGCTAGGTAATCAGGGCCCAGGATGGTCCCCAGGTCCGGACGCTCGTTCAAGACAGATCGATATATCTGGCCACCGGCTCCAATGCCTTCGTCGATCAAAGTTACGGATAGTCCGGCATTGCGAGCCTCGACTGCGGCAGACATACCGGCCGGGCCAGCACCGATGATGACAATATCAATGAGTTCCCGGGTCATGCGCGCGTATTCCGTTTGTGGCTTGGGCCGGGAACGCCGGTCGTAACCGTCATTCCTTCGCGAACAGGCGTCAGACATGCCTGTCGGTTTGCTTCACCATCGATCGTAACGAGACAGTCGAAACACACGCCCATGCCGCAGTAAGGCGCCCTGGGCGCGCCGCTTACCGGGGTCTTCCGAAAAGGGGTTACGCCTGCAATAAGCAGCGCCGTGGCGACTGTATCGTCAGGTGAGGCGGCAACCAAATGGCCGTCGACGGTGAGGCAGACGGTCACCTTTGCTTCACTCAGATGCCGGAACATGGGCAAGTCTCCGTGCGCTAAAGGGGTCGAGAACCGCCGGCCAATCGCCAGCGGCAATCGCTTCGGCTATAATTCGGGTGTGAGCGGCCGCCAATGTTATGCCGCTATGACAGGTGACGACGTAAGCGCCTGGACAGGTTATCGACTCATCGTAGATCGGATATCCATCAGGACTCATCACTCGCAAAGCACCCCAGGTTCGAACGATCTGAGCCGATGCCAACCGCGGAAACGTTTGAACAGCGCGTTTGGCGATCGTTGCCAGCGTTCTGCTGTCAGTGCTCTTGTCGAATCCTGCATCTTCCTTCGAGTCTCCAATCAAAACTCCCCCTTCGTTCGTCTGACGGACGGACCCGGTCGGATAGTCGAGAAAATGTTCGAGCTTTTCGGTGACGATGATCTGTCCCCGTTCAGGTGCGACCGGGGCGGTAAGTCCGACCATCGGCGCAAGATCTTTATTGCCAAGCCCCGCGGCGAGGACAATCTTGTTGCACGAGACCTCGCCGCTTGCGCTACGGACACGGAATCCACTGCTCGAGGGCGTGATTGTCGCGACATGCTCACCAGCCCGGTACGAGACACCACGCTGGTTCGCTACCTTGTGAAGCGCTCCGAGCAGCCGGAGCGCATTGATGTGTCCGTCTGCGGCGCTGTAAGTGCCACCTACCACGTCCGGGCCGATGCCCGGCATCATCTTTTTCATCTGAGCATGGTCGAGGATTTCGAAGCTAGCGGTATCAGGAGCGATATTGTGCAACCTCCGAAGAGCAAAGGCCCGTTGCTCAAGCTCGTCTTCGCTAAGACACACGATGAAACCGCCAGGCCGGGAGTAAAAAAGAGGCATCTCTGCCTCGTCCGAAAGCTCACTTGCAAAGCTCTCCCAAAGGTTTGCAGACGTTGCGCTCCATCGGGCATAAGCGGGGTTCTCCAGACCTTTGCCATGAACCCAAATTAAGGCAAAGTTGCCGCGCGAGGCCCGAAAGGCATCATCGCCCTCATCAAGAACTATGACGGACTGGTTTCGCTGGCTCAGACCATAAGCGAGGGTCATCCCTACGACGCCCCCGCCGATGACGACGACGTCACTCTCGTCGCGATTAGAATTCATGGCTGCAGATATCACGCCTGACCCTCACCAACGAAGAGGCGCTCAAGTCCGTACAACCGATCCAAGATCACCATGAGGATAACGGTGAAAAGAATAAGCAGCGCGGAGACGGCGCAGATGAGTGGGTCGATATTATCCTGAATGTAGTTGAACATCTGGACCGGCAACGTGGTTGTCGTCGGCGATGCGACGAAGATGGTCATCGTGGTTTCGTCAAAACTTTGAATGAACGATAATGCAAAGCCACTTGCAATTCCCGGTACGATCAGCGGCAGAATGATCCGCTTGTATATCGTCAGTCGACCGGCGCCGAGGGAAGCGGCCGCGTCTTCGATCCGCATATCCATCCCCGAGGCGCTTGCAAGGATCATACGCATTGCGAACGGGAACACGATCACGATGTGCCCGATGATTAGGCCTGTCGTGGTACCGGAAATGCCGATTTCGGTCAGGAAGCGAAGAAAGGCAATACCAAGAACCACATGCGGGAGCATCAACGGTGACAGAAACAGCGCATTCAAGGCTGCGCGACCGAGGAAACGATAGCGGGCGATCGCGAGGCCAGCCGGGACAGCGAACAGCAGTGCTATGACAGTTGATGCAAGTGCAATTCCGACGCTCGTTTTAAACGACTCGAAGAACTCCGGTCGTTCGGTTAGCCGTTGAAACCAACGCAATGAGAAACCGTTGGTTGGCAATGCGAGATAGTTCTCCGGCGTAAACGCGATCAGGCAAACGAGCACCATCGGTGCCAGAAGGAAAATTACAAAGAGGGTGTTGAACAGAAGTGCGATGGGCCCATTTTTCATGACGAAAATACCTGTGAGTAGCGACGTTCCACGAGACGATTCCATCCGATGACAAGGAACACGATGCCGATCAGCAATAGGACGGCGATCGCGGCACCAAGCGGCCAGTTCAGCGTATTCAGGAACTCGTCATAGGCGAGCGTTGCAGCCACCTTGAGCCGCCTGCCCCCGATAATCGCAGGCGTTGCAAAGGCGCTGGCGGAAAGCGTGAAGACGACGATACTGCCTGATAAAATACCGGGCATTGCTTGGGGTAGAACAATACGCCTGAAAATAGTCGCCGGTCCGGCCCCAAGTGACGAGGCCGCCCGCTCGGTCGACGGATCCATGCGCCCGAGCGAGGCCCATACGGCGAGGACCATAAACGGCACGAGAACGTGTGTCAGCGCTATGACGACCCCCGTTTCCGTGAACATCAGCGAGACAGGCGCGTTGACGAGCCCCAGCTTTTGCAGACTTTGTGAAAGGATACCGTTACCAGCTAGGATCAGCGCCCAGCCAAGCGTTCGAGCCACGACGGAAACCAACAGCGGCCCGATGACGACCAGAATCATCATGGAGCGCCAGGGTTCACGCATGCGTCGGAGAATGTACGCCTCCGGCACACCGATGAGAATGCTGGTCAACGTCACCAGGAGGGATATCCGGAGAGTTCGGAAGAAAATCTCCGCAAAGTAGCTGTCGGAGAATATTTCCCTGTAGTTTTTGGTCACCAGAACCGGAATGATGCCCTCGGTCGAGCTCCATTCATTGAGGGAAAGGATGACCGTCATGACGAGAGGTACGGCAACGATACCAAGAAAAAGTAGCGCTGCCGGCGTCGTTAAAATGTAAGCTTCGCGGCGGACGCTCATATCCGCTCCCCCGCCGCTTTACTGACGATCAGGTCTTCCGGCTTGACGGTGAGACAGACCTCGGCGTTTTCGAGAGGAATGAAAGTGCCATTATTTGGACTGACGACAATCGCGCGACCTGCGGCCGTATCGATCTGGAGGAGCCAGTGGTCGCCCTGGAAGACGCGCGTTTTCACCCGACCCCGCAAACCAGGCTGGGTCTCAGACGACATCGAGATTTTCTCTGGTCGGACGGAGAAAGACACCCGGCCTTCGTGGGTACGACTGAATGGAACGGTGTAATCGCCAAACGTCAGGCCGTCTGCGGACGTTGTTCCCTCGAAGACGTTCGTCTTGCCCAGAAACGACGCCACGAAAGGAGTGGCCGGAGTTTCGTAAACGTCTTGGGGTGTGCCGATCTGCTCGACTTTCGCAGCGCTCATCACAACGATACGGTCAGAAAGAGCCAAAGCCTCGTGCTGATCATGGGTAACGAGAACGGTCGTCGTGCCGAGGGTCTGTTGTATCTGCCTCAACTCGATCTGCATTTCCTCGCGCATTTTTGCGTCGAGATTGGAAAGTGGCTCATCGAGAAGCAGGATTGCAGGCTTTATGATGAGCGCGCGGCCGAGCGCAACGCGTTGTTGCTGACCGCCGGACATTTGGCGGGGATAGCGAGCCGCCTTGTCGGAAAGGCCAACAATATCGAGCATCTCAGAGACGCGCTTGGTTATTTCGGCCTTCGACACCCCGCGCATTTCCAGCCCAAAAGACAGGTTTTGGGCAACTGTCATATGCGGAAACAGGGCGTAGCTCTGAAATACGATTCCAAGGCCCCGGCGATTGGGCGGAAGCTTCAAAAGCTCGGCACCATCGAGACTAATACTGCCTGACGTCGGCTCCACAAACCCGGCAATCATCTGAAGGGTGGTTGTTTTCCCGCAACCGGACGGGCCGAGGAGCGATACGAACTCCCCTTTTTCAACATTGAGGTTGATGCCGTCTACGGCGACGGCGGGCCCGTAGACCTTGCGCAGTCTATCCAGACGAAGATAGGACACAGTATTCTCCTTGAAATAGAAAACGGACAATACGGCGTCGGCGAGTGTTACCTGAAAGGCGGCGTTGCTTTCACCTTGCTTTGTCCGATGAGGGCATAGTGAGCGTCTCCCAGCCACTTCGTGGCGGGAAACGCATTGTGTCCCTGTTATCGCTCGATCTCGCGAGTCCAGTGCTTGTTCCAGTCGTCACGGGCGGCATTGATGGTTTCCCAATCCGCCGTGACGAGCTTCTTGGCTGCGTCGCCATAAGGCATCATTCCTGGAGA
Source organism: Allorhizobium ampelinum S4 (assembly GCF_000016285.1). Lineage (NCBI taxonomy): Bacteria > Pseudomonadati > Pseudomonadota > Alphaproteobacteria > Hyphomicrobiales > Rhizobiaceae > Gillisella > Gillisella ampelina. Next base: position 231,948 of record NC_011982.1, read on the forward strand.
CTTTACGACAGCGTCCTTCAGGACAGGAGCAGAACCTGCTTCCTCCGCCAAAATTTCTTGGGCTTCCTTCGACAGCATAGTCTTGACGAACGCCTGGGCCAGTGGCGAGACGGATTTCTTGGCGACCGGGCAGATTGCCGTCATGACGGCCGGCGCGCCTTCGACCGGATAGACAAAATCGACGGGAAAGCCGGTGGCGGCCAACGCCTGCACGCGAGCGGTACCCCAAACGCCCAAGACGGCTTGCCCTGTCTGAAAGAGCTCGGTCATTTTCGCGGGAGACGGCTCATAGGCAATGACATTCTTGTTGATATCGTTTTTGAACGCAGCAAAACCGGGATCAATGTTCTTCTCACCGCCGCCGTTCATGCGGGCGAGCATGACAACTGTCAGGAGGCCATAGCCATTGTTCATGGGAGGAATGACAACCTTACCGGCGAACTTCGGATCCTTCAGGTCGTTCCACGACGTAGGAGCAGCCCAGCCATTGTCGGCGAAGACCTTCTTATTGTACATCAGGCCTGTGGCAACAATGCCGAGCCCCGATGCCTTGTGGTCCGGGAAAGCAGCAGTGTCGTAGAGGGTAGAAAAATCGACGCCGGCGATCGGGGCGCAGAAGCCGAGCGACACCGCTCTTGCCATCGGACCATCATCGATCAGCGCTACGTCGATTTCCTGATTGGCATTCTGCGCCTGCAGCTTTGCCAGCGTATCTGTCGAATTGCCGGCGACGTAGGTCACCTTGACATTGTTAGCTGCTTCGAATTTTGGAAGGATCTTTTCCCGGATAATGGTTTCGGTGGAACCGCCATAGCCTGCGATGATCAGCTGATCCTGGGCTACTGCCCCCGATGCCATTGCGAGCGCCAGCGTCGAAACGCCACAAGCGACCCCGATCTTGAATCTGATAAACATTTCGTTCTCCTCTGGGATATTTTTTTGCGCCTCGATTTTGTGTCGCGGCTCGATAAAGTCAAATTCATTATTGACGGTCTTCGATGCATAAATATTATGGAGGGATGTCAAACTTTGGACGCCAGATCGAGGCCTTTCGCGCCGTCATGTTAACCGGTGGTATGACGACCGCCGCTGAGACCTTGCGGATTACCCAACCAGCAATTAGCCGCCTGATCCGCGACCTCGAGGACGATCTGAAAATCGCGTTGTTTCATAGGAGGGGGAACCAAATCACTCCGACGGTCGAAGCAACCGCATTTTTGGCCGAAGTCGAACGATCGTACCTTGGTATGGACCAGTTGCGCACCTTCGCGGTTGACCTGCGCAATTCCCTGACAGGATCGTTGCGGATCGCTGCACTTCCTGCGATGGCTCTCGGGTTCATGCCATATTGTTTGGCAAAGTTTAGCGGAACTCGCCCCAAGCTTTCAATCACACTCGATGGTATCCCATCGCACCTCGTTCTGGAGCGGGTGGCTGGAGGGCAATTCGAGCTGGGATTTGCAGCGGTCCCGGCGGACCGCCCGATGCTCAACACGACACCGATCAAGGCACGCGCAGTCGTGGTGATGCCGGAGGGGCACCCGCTGGCCAAAAATGAGACGGTATCGGCAGATCAGTTGCGAAACGAACGCATCGTGATGCTGGACCGCGGGAACTACCTTCGCCACACCATCGAGCGGGCGTTGGGAACGCGCGCCGGTAGCCCTGGCGCTATCGAAACGCCCCTCTCCGCCATCGCCTGCTCTTTCGTTGCCAGAGGCTTAGGGGTGACGATCATTGACGCTTTCACGGCAATCAATTTTCTCGGCCGCGGGATTGAAGCACGTCTGCTGGTTCCCGAGCTCGATTTTGGATTCGCCATGGTAACTGCTCAGCAACGACCGATGTCACAGCTTGCTAGGCAATTTGCGCAGGAGATACACCTCCTGGCGGAAGAGTATCAGTCGCCGATCTTTGGGTGACAGACAAGAGATCGTCCTGTCGGGAGGCCATGTTCGATTGCGGCGCCTGGGGAATAGCCATGCACGCTACGGCTCGACTACTCACAATTCCAGCCCGCCGGGCTTATCCGCGATGGCCCACTCAAGTCTCTGCTACCTATAACGGCGTCAGGTTAGGCATCCATCACGAGATGTCCTGCAGAAATCTCTCGGTACCGCCTTTCCGGAACGACGAAATCGACCGGTCTAACCGCATTGCGTATTTCGCCGGCGCTGTCTTTCGGCTTGTCCCTGTTCCGTAAAGCAGGATCTGGAACCGGCACGGCGGCGATCAGCTTCTGGGTATAGGGATGACAGGGATTGTTCAGCACCTGTTGACGCGGCCCAATCTCTACAATCTCCCCCAGGTACATAACTGCAACGCGATGGCTGATCCGTTCCACCGCAGCCATATCATGCGAGATGAAGAGGTACGACAGTCCGAGTTCTTGCTGCAGATCCATCATCAGATTGATGACTTGCGCTTTGATGGAGACATCGAGCGCAGAAACGGCCTCGTCAGCCACGAGAATAGCTGGTTTCAGGGCGAGAGCGCGCGCGATGCATATCCGTTGCCTTTGCCCGCCGGAGAACTCATGGGGACGTCGGTGCATCACCTCAGGCGGGAGGCCAACCTTCATCAATAGATCGGACACGATTCCATCAATCTCGCTGGCGCGTGCAAGACTGTGTGCAAGAATCGGCTCGGCAATCGCCTTGCGGACTGACTTACGAGGGTCGAGGCTCGCATAGGGATCTTGGAAGATCATTTGCACCTGTTGGCGCATCTGGCGGGCTGTTTCACCCTTCAAGTCAAGAACACTTTTCCCTCGGAGCCGGACATCGCCTCCGACCGTATTGACGAGGCGTGTGATCGCTCGACCGATCGTTGACTTACCACTGCCCGACTCTCCCACAATCGCAAGCGTTTCCCGCTCCTGTAAGTCGAAGGAAACGTTTTCGACCGCGTGTACGCGACCGCTAACCCGACCGAGAAGCCCTGAGTGGATATTGAAGCGAACCTGCAGATCCTGAACTTGGAGTAACGGTACCTGCTCCGACTTCGGTGAGGATTGCATTGCACGGGCGCCTATCGTCTCTTCGCCCGTTTTCACATCGATCACCGGATAACGGACCGGGTTTGTGATATCTTTCATCGAGCCGAGCTGCGGGACGGCCGAGATGAGCGCACGGCTATAGGGATGCTCCGCTTTTGAAAACAGCCGCTCAGTAGAACCCTGCTCAACCATGTTGCCATGATACATAACGAGAGTTCGGTCAGCCGTCTCCGCAACCACGCCCATGTCATGGGTGATGAAAAGGACGGACATATCCTCTTCCTCCTGAAGCTCGCGCATCAAAGAAAGGATTTCGGCTTGAATGGTCACATCGAGCGCGGTCGTAGGCTCATCAGCGATGAGAAGGCGTGGTGAGCAAGCAAGCGCCATGGCGATCATGATGCGTTGGCGCATGCCTCCCGACAGACGATGCGGATAGTCGTGAAATCGCCGGGAAGCCACAGGAATGCGCACGCGCTCCATCAAGCGCACCGACTCTTTCGCAGCTTCGTCCCAATCCATGCCGCGATGACTGATCAAGGCTTCGGAGATTTGTATGCCGATCTTCATCGATGGGTTGAGACTGGTCATCGGTTCCTGAAAAATCATACCGATGTCGCGGCCGCGGATCTCCCGCATTTCTGAAGGCTGCAAAGATAGCAACTCCTTGCCGTGGAGGTGAATTCTCCCCTCTATTCGGCTTTGCTCTGCGGGCAGCAGCCGCATGATCGCAAGCGAGGTGACACTTTTGCCCGAGCCGGATTCGCCGACAATGGCGACTGTCTCGCGAGGCTTGATATCGAACGAAATGCCATGGACCACCGGCTTCCAGCCGTTTGGCATTTGGAACGATACTTTCAGATCTGCAACCGAAAGAACGGGCTGTACCACTTCCGGTGAACTGCGCGTTTCGAGCGAAGGCATAGGAGGCGTGATCATTCGGCGTCTCCGGTCTTTCTGGAACGAATGTCGAGAGCGTCACGCAGTCCGTCGCAAAGCCAGTTGAGCGTGAATATTGAGATAATCAGGGCAAGACATGGCCACACAAGAACGAGCACGTTGAAGTCGAGTGCTGCCCGCGCGCCACGGATCATTGTTCCCCAGGAAGGTGTCGGGGGCACGACGCCGAGGCCAAGAAACGAAAGTCCGGACTCGACCACGATGGCGGAAGCGACTGTGAGCGAGAACTGAACGAGTATAGGGGCCAGGATATTCGGCAGGATCGTCCCGAGAAGTATCCTCGGCGTTCGAAGACCAAGCACTTGAGCCGCTTCAACAAATTCTGCTGTCCGCAGCGCAAGGACTTCGCCGTATGCGACGCGGGTGAAGCCGGGCGTGTTCAAAATTGAAAGAACGAAGATCAAGGTCCAGAGGCTCGGCCCCAGGATAGTAACAGCAAGCAGAGCGAGCAGGATGGTCGGGAACGAGAGGATGATATCTGTCAGCCGCACGGTAACGGTTTCCGCCAACTCCCCAAGGTAACCTCCGATCAAGGCCAGTGACACACCCGCTACACAGGCAATAATCGATGAGGAAAGCGCGACAGCGAGGGTCGCACGTGCTCCCCAAATGAGCCGGCTCAGGATATCGCGACCAAATTCGTCAGTTCCCAACCAGTAGGTTGCTGTAGGTGAACTGAAGCGTTGGGCGACGTTCATTTTTGTCGGATCGGACAACGGTATGATCGGGGCAAGGGTAGCAACGAGCAGGATCATCATGAGGATCGCGCCCGGCAAAATCAGAGCACGGGTCCGGCTGTCTTTCACGAAACGGGTTGAGAATATGGCGTTCATCCACGGATCCTCGGGTTAAGGGAGCCGTAGATGATGTCGACAGCCAGATTGATAAGGACGAAACAGACAGAAATGGTCAGCACAACGCCTTGCACAATCGGATAGTCGCGTTGTTCGACGGCCTGCACGAGAAGGGAAGACAGGCCGGGATAGTTGAAGATGTATTCGACGAGGACGGTTCCGCCGAGCATGTGGCCGGCATTGAGGCCGACGAGAGTGACGACCGGCCCGAGCGCGTTCCTGACAACATGCATCCTTACAATCCGGCTCGGGCGAACGCCTTTCGCCTGGGCGGTCCGTACCCAATCACGCCGCATCGTTTCGAGCACGGTAGTTCGGATCATGCGGAAGAATATTGCGCTCAATCCAAGCGCGATTGAAAGCGCAGGAAGGAATAGGTTTTGAAAATGCTGCAGAACGTTATCGGTGATGGGGACAAAGCCACCTGACGGGAACCAACCAAGTTTGCGCGAGAACGCGTAGATGAGAGCGACGCCAATCACAAAGACCGGAACCGAGAGAAAGAACGAAGAGATAGCGAGTCCGGTGCGATCGATAGTGCCGTTGTGATTGTAGGCTGCCCATGTCCCGCTCGGCAGGCCAATTAAAAGCGCGAGCACGAGTGCGACCAGGACGAGTTCCAGCGTCCGGGGCAGACGAGAAGCAACTTGGCTGGCGACTTCGCTGTTATCAAGGAACGAGCGACCGAGATCGAACCGGGCGCTTCTCTCTAGGAACCCAAGATATTGTTCGAATACCGGTCGGTCGAGATGCAACTGTTCGCGCAATTCTGCTACGGCTTCTGGAGGAGGTGCAACGCCTCCTCCGCCGGACAGCAACAATTCGACCGGATCTCCCGGCACCAAATGAAGGGCAGAAAAGACCACAGTTGCGACACAAAAAACGATAATGAGCGCTGTACCAAGCCGTCTGGCGACGTAAGCAAACATGATGTCTCCTTTTTGACCGCCAGGCTCGATTTGGCCTGTTCGGCGACTATCCATGTCACCGACTGTGGTGAAGAGCTCACACCACCGCAGTCGGCCCGCAACTAAAGGCTTTGGCCGGCCACGAATGACCAATCGAAATGCCCCGCAGAGAGGATTAGAGTGTGGTTTCTTCGAGCGTCGTCGGTGAGAAGATCGTGGCGGGGCCAGTCAAGTTATGGAAACCCTGCACCGATTTCTTCATGGCATAGCCTTCAGAGCGCCAGGTTAGTCCGACGAAGGCTGCGTCATCCAGGGCCTTGACGGCGATCTGGCTGTAGATCTTCTTGCGCTCGTTGAGATCCGCCACTGCGCGGCCGCGCTTGAGGAGATCATCGACCTCCTTGTTCTCATATCCATAAGAGCGGAGATACGATCCCGTCGGGCTGCCCGAGAGAATGACGCTAAGGGCGTCCGGGTCAGCATAGGGAGCCGGATAGCCTGTGATCGAGAACTGATACTGGCCGCGATTACCAAGTTGCATGCGCGTCGGATAGTCCGGAAGCTGTAGTTCGACTGCAATGCCGATGTCCGCGAGGTTTTGCTGGCAAATTTCCGCGGCGGATCGATGCATGCCGTATTGCGATGTCGAGAGCATTGTTGCGGCAATCCCACCGGATGCACCGGCTTCCTGCATCAGCTTTCTCGCTTTCTCGACATCGCGTTTCCAGTGGCCCTGCAGGGCCGGATCGAACGCAAAGGAATCTTTCGGGATGGGCAGACCTTCGAGTATGGAACCGCGCCCGAAGAACGAGGCCTGCAATACTGCGCTGCGGTCGACTGCATATGCAACAGCCTGACGGATCCGCTTGTCAACGAACGGCCCCTGTTTCATGTTGAAAGTTATCCCGAGACACGGCCCATCGACCGCGTCGAGACGCAAGTTGCTCTCGCCTTCGATGCGCGCCATACTCTGCCAGGGTACGAATTCGACGATATCGACATCACCCGATTCCAACGCAACGACGCGCGAATCTTCGTCTGCAAATGCTTTGAATTCGATCTTTGCCACTTTGGGGAGGCCGGGTCGATAGAAAGCTTTGGAGGCCTCGACGCGAATCCAAGACCCCCTCTCCTGCTCCGTTATGCGATAGGGGCCGCAGCCGATAATCTGGTCCTGTGTCGATTTCGGAGAGATGACGGGGCTGTTGAAACTCGCGAGATTGTAGAGAAGCGTTTCGTTTGGCTCTTTGAGCGTCAGGCGAAAGGTTAGCGCGTCGACAAGGTCGATCTTCTCGATCTCCTGGTAAGCCGCCTTGAGGTAGGCAGTCGACTTCTCCGCCGTGATCTGATCGAACATGTATTTGACGGCGGCAGTGTCGACCGGGTCACCGTTGTGGAAGACCGCGTTCTTCCGCAAGGTGAATGTCCACTGCCGGTCTCCCTCGCGGCTCCATTTTTCAACCAGCTCCGGCCGAACTTTACCGTCGGGCGCATAACCGAAGAGTCCCCGATGGATAGCGAGTTTGACGGCGCCCGCTGCGGTTCCGCCATGCTGAAAGGGGGCGAGGTTGGTTGGATAAGACGATAGCCCGAAACGCAACTGGCCAGCAGACTGTGCCATCGCATGTGGTGCGGTAGCGATCATCGCTCCTGTCGCAAGCGAACCCAAGACGAACCCTCTGCGAGAAAGGGAAGTAATGCGACTGACGTTGTCCATGAAATCCATCCTGAGTTAGAACTGCGCTAGCGTCTGCACTTGGCCCGAAGCGCTACAGAAACCGGAAGATACCAGGTGCCTTCCGGGAGGCTGTCTTAAGCGGCACGGGGCCTTGGCCCGAGGCAGCGCCACCGTCACACGCGGTCAAACCGCACGTAAAGCTGACGTCGAGTTGGACGGATTTTTCCTTTTCTCCCAACACGTTGCATACCCCTTTTATTGGTTTCTCGAATGCAAGGCTGAGAAACATTGCCTTGCTCCGCATGTATCGTGCAACGCTCAAATGCTCGCATTGGTGACTGGATAACGCCAATAGAATTATCAGTATTCAGTATTCAGTTTTATTATAGGGAGGGTGCGATGGCATATGATCTCGCGTCGATAGAGGCGCAATCTATCGAATTCTTCCTGTCGCACTCCAAGTGGCGCGTATAATGTTTTGACATAGGGCCTATCTATAAACTGATAAATCTCGATCAATCCGACGTGTTATTTTTTCCGGGATCAAACTGTCCGGCTGCGCCTCCTCACGCCTAACTTGGCCGCGCTTGACAGTATGTCATCGAAACGACGCGTCGTGACATTTTGAGGGATACGATGTTCAAACATATTGCCGGGCTAAGTGCGGCAGAATTGACCTTTTCTTTTGAAGGGCACGTGTTGCGTGCACGCAAGGGCGACACTGTCGCATCGGCACTTCTTTTGGCCTCGGAGCAGGTGACGCGCAACACGTCAGTCTCCGGTTCGCCACGCGGCCCCTATTGTCTCATGGGCGTCTGCTTCGAGTGTCTCGTCGAGATCAATGGTGTCCCGAACCGGCAAGCCTGCATGACCCTCCTTGAAGAAGGTATGGCCGTTCGCAAGCAGCGCGGCGCTGCGGAGTTGCAGGGATGATACAAAGTTACGACCTGGCCATCATTGGTGCGGGCCCGGCAGGTATGGCTGCCGCGATCGAGGCGGACGCGGCCGGATTGACCGTTGCCCTTATTGACGAGCAGCCGGCGCCAGGCGGGCAGATCTATCGTTCTGTCGAAGCCGCGGACCACCAACGCCTCGCTGTTCTTGGCAAAGACTACGCAGCTGGACTTGATCTCGTCGCAGCCTTTCGTGCCAGCGGCATAACCTATATTCCTTCAGGTACTGTCTGGAACATCGAGGACAGTTATACGATAGATTACGCAAGGGCAGGCACGTCGGACCGGATCTCAGCGAAATCCGTACTCGTCGCAAGCGGTGCCGTAGAGCGAGCAATGCCACTTCCAGGTTGGACCTTGCCAGGCGTTACAACGGCAGGCGCCCTCCAGATTCTGCTAAAGGCGCACGGTGCCATCAACGACGATGTCGTACTGGCTGGGTCGGGGCCGCTTATCTATCTTATTGCGTTTCAGATGATAAAAGCGGGCGCCCCACCAAGGGCGATCGTCGATATGGGGCAGTCGATGCCCGTCCGGGCCGTGCTCAATCATCTACCGGGCGCACTCAAGGGCTGGCGTTACCTTGCGAAGGGGCTCCGCCTTCTTCGCGACATCAAGAAAGCAGACATACCGTTCTATCACAAAGCCAGCAATGTGCGCATCGAGGGCGAAGGATCGGTGCAAGGTATCTCCTTCGATCATCGTGGCCGACCGATTCATCTCGCCACTTCATCGGTTGCCCTCCATCAGGGCGTTGTCCCAAATCAGCAGATCACCCGACTATTGCGTTGCAAACACGAATGGAACGGCGATCAACGCTGCTTCGTGCCAGTTCTTGATCACTTCGGCGAAAGCAGCGTTCCTGGTGTTTTTGTAGCCGGCGACGGCGCGGGGATCGCCGGCGCGGTGTCAGCGGCGCTTCGCGGACGTATCGCGGCTTTGAAGGTCGCGGAACGATCGGGGCGCGGGAACGGCGAGCGGTTGACGCAACTGATCGCGGAACTCGGCAAGGACAGTGCGGTAAGACCTCTCCTTGAAAGCCTCTATGCCCCTTCCGAGGAAGTCTTGTTCCCCGATGACAAGACGATCGTCTGTCGCTGCGAAGAGGTGACCGCTGGCGATATCCGTCGCAACATTGCGCTCGGCGTACAAGGACCCAATCAGCTCAAATCATTTCTTCGGTGTGGCATGGGGCCATGCCAAGGTCGAGTTTGTGGTCTGCCCGTCACCGAAATCATTGCGCGTGAGCGAGGCGAGACCCCGCAAACCATCGACTATTACCGCATTCGACCGCCATTGAAACCGCTTGTTCTTTCGGAACTTGCCGCGGTTCATGGCGAAGGAGCAATGAGCAACACAAAGAAGGAGACTGAGGTCCATGATTAAACGTTACGAGCCTCATACGATCAACCACCGCGTGGTCGAACATAACGGTGTGCTTTATTTCGGCGGGCTTGTTGCCGACGACAAGAGCAAGGACATGAAGGGACAGACCGAGGAAATCTGTGCAAAAATCGATGCGCTGCTCGCCAAGGTTGGCTCCTCAAAGGACAAACTCCTGACCGCGATGCTCTATATCACGGATTTCTCGCAGAAAGACGGAATGAACGAAGCGTGGCTGGAATGGCTGCCGGCCGAAATCCTTCCGACCCGCGCGACCATCGGTGTTGCCGAGCTTGGCAAGGGTATACTCATCGAAGTGGTCGTCTCGGCCGCCGCTTGCTCGCGATAACCGATCGCTGGGAATGATGGACTGGGGGGTTTTCGGCAAGCCTTTAAGCTCAACAGCGGACTGAATAACAAGAACCCCGCGTTTGCTATCGCGGGGTTTCTTTCGGTTCACGATTGCAATTCGTCGAGCGACGCGGCTAGTGCCGCGCCTCCGCGGTTTTGGAAGCGCCGTATTGGGCCTCGCTTTCCGCCGCACTTAACCGACCATCGCGCAAGTCACGACGGAGGTCTGAGTTCTTCCGCAGGCCGGGGGCACCAAAGCCGCCGCCGCCAGGGGTTTCAAGGCGAACGCTGTCACCCGGTTGAAGCGGCAAGTTTGCGATCATCGGGTTGAGCAACTTTTCGTCGCCGTTTGCGGCCGTCATCACCAATCGCGCTGGTCTTCCAGATCCACCGCCGCCTGCACCTGGAGCGCCTTCACGGTGTCCATCCGAGCGGGCAGTGAAAATGACATTGCCGTTGGGAGCCGTTATCTCGCGGGCAATTCCCATCCCGCCGCGATGTTCGCCCGCACCCGCCGAGCCATTGACCAGCGCATATTCCTTGACGATCAGATCATATTCGGTCTCAAGCGGCTCGATCGGCAGGTTTGATGTGTTGGTGACGTGGACGTGGACACCGTCCATGCCATCGACGTCATGGCGCGCACCCGATCCACCGCCGATCGATTCGAGATACACGTACCCATCCTTGCGGCCACGTCGCTTGCCAGCGAAGACCATCACAGGAACAATATCCTGTCCGGCCGCCATTGCGCGTTCGGGCGGCAACAGCTGAGCGAAAGCGCCAATCAGTGCGCGGACGACCTTGTTGCAGGTGATGGAGCGAGCGCCGACAGCCGCAGGAGCCGACGGGTTTACAATGCTTCCCGCTGGCGCAGTGATCTCGATATTTGTGAACATACCGTTATTCGGCAAGAGGCCGGGATCGAGCAACGTCTTGACCACGTAATAGACGGAGGCATGGAGGGCGCTTTCTGCGACGTTCATCGCGCCGCGCGCCTGGGGACCAGAGCCGTTGAAGTCGACGCTAAGCTTCGAACCCAAAACGGTAACATTCGCCTGGATCTTCACCGGCGTGTCGCCGAGACCATCGCTTTCGATAGAAGACGTGAACGAAGCTGTTCCGTCCTGCATCTCAGCAATGCGGTTGCGCAATCGGGCGGAGGTATAGGCGAAGACGTCCTCGATCGAACGAGTGACCTGCTCCGCACCGAGTGCGTCGGTCAGCTCAAGCATCAGCCGTGCCCCGCGTTCATTTGCTGCCGCCTGCACCTTGATATCGAGCCAGCGCTCTTCTGGAGACCGGGAGTTCAACGAGATCATGGACAGGAGATCTTCATCGAGAACACCGGCCCGATAGAGTTTCATGACCGGGAGGCGAAGACCTTCCTCGAAGATCGATATGGCGCCGCCGTGGATCGAGCCAGGAACAGTGCCGCCGACATCCGAATGGTGACCGATATTCGCAGTGAAATATCGAATTTTGCCCTCGTGAAACACCGGGGTGATCACCGAGATGTCCGGCGTGTGCGTGCCGCCCGCAACATAGGGATCGTTGCAGAGGAAGACGTCGCCAGCGGTGATTTTCTGGAGAGAGTATCGTTTTAGAACCGCATGAACCGAGCCCATTAGCGAACCGAGATGCAACGGAATATGACTAGCCTGCGCGATAAGGCGTCCATCGGACGAGAAGAGCGCGACAGAGCAATCCTTGCGCTCCTTGATGTTGGACGAAAACGAAGCGCGGATCATTGCGTTTGCGATCTCGTCGGCGATTGCCAGCAGGCGGTTGGTGAAAACCTCCATTGCGATGGGATCGGCAATGCGCTCAGCGTCGATAAGTGTTTCGGTGTTGCTCATGATTAGAGGACCTCGATGATCATAGTGCCTGTTGCATCAACACGCACAGACTGGCCAGGTTCGACGATAGTGGTGGAACTCATTTCCTGAATGATGGCGGGTCCTTCAACCGGCTCTCCGATAGGCAGAGCCGAGCGATTGTAGATCGCTGTCTCAAACCAGCCTTTATCGAAGTAGACCTGCCTCGATCCTACCTTGCCTTCACCACCATCCGGCTGGTGTTCGGAATCAGCCTTGGCCGCGACCGCACCGCTAACGCTGAGGCGCAAATTGACGACATCAATGGCCCGGCCATCGATATCGTAGCCATATTCATGGCGGTGCGCCGCTTGAAACGATTCCACAAAAGTCTGATAGGACGTATTGATTCCGTCCAGCATAAAGACCTGGACTTCATGGTTCTGGCCATCGTAGCGGGCGTCGATGACATAAGACATCGACCTCTTGTCTGCCGCGACATTTTCCCCGTCAAGCCATGCCTGACCCTCGACCTGCATACGCTCGAATTGCGCATGAACGCTTGGCCAGCTCTCTTCCGTCGCTTCGAAGACGCCCGATCGGACGAAGTCGAAACCGATGTCAGAAAGCAGGATGCCGCGCGCGCACATCGTGCCAGGCTGAGTTGGGACGAGGACGGCAGAGAGACCGACTTCGCGTGCTACTGCCCCTGCGTGCAAGGGACCCGCGCCGCCATAGGCGAACAGAGCAAATTCCGAAAGCTTATGACCTTTCTCCGTAGACACTGCCCGAATGGCGCGGCCCATGCTGGCAACAGCGATACGAATGATGCCCAATGCCGCTTCTTCAACGCTGAGACCAAGGGGGCTAGCGATCTGCTCATTGATGGCCCGGCGCGCAGCCTCCGTGTCGACCTTCATACGGCCGCTAAGCAAGGTGTCGGACGAGAGGCGGCCGAGGACGAGATTGGCGTCGGTGATTGTCGGCTCAGTGCCGCCGCGCCCATAGGCAATCGGACCAGGGTGTGCGCCGGCGCTACGAGGGCCGACCTTGAGCGCTCCCGCATCATCGATTGCAGCGATACTGCCGCCACCGGCGCCGATGACGTGAATGTCGAGCATCGGTACGCGAACCGGATAATCGGCAACGAGACGACTGGTCGTAAAGGCAGGGGTCCCATCGAGCACCAACGAGACGTCCGTGCTTGTTCCTCCCACATCATAGGTGATGATGTTGGAGAAGCCAGAGCGCTGCGCAACTTTAGCTGCTCCAACAACGCCTGCTGCTGGACCTGACAGGCAGGTCCGCACCGGATAAGCACGCACCGTGTCGACAGACATCAGCCCGCCGTTGGAATGGATCGTGCGTGGTGGAGATGCGATTTCGAGCGTCTTCAGCCGTTCTACGAAACGCTGGAGGTAGCGATCCATTCGAGGACCGACATATGCATTGATGACCGTGGTCGAGAATCGTTCGAATTCACGGAATTCAGGAAGGATGTCGGAAGAGATGCTGATGTAGGCGTCCGGCAGTACATCGCGTACGATCTCCGCAGCCCGACGTTCATGCGCATCGTTAATGTAAGAATGCAGGAAGCCGATGGCGACGGCTTTCATTCCCGCCTGCCTCATCTGCTCGGCTGCGTTTCGCACAGCTTCCTCGTCAAGTGCGACGAGCATGTCGCCGTTGGCATTTAGTCGTTCCGCGACCTCGATGCACATCCATCGCTCAACGAGCGGTTCAGGTTTTACAACGCTGTAGTCGTATAGGTTTGGCCTGGTTTGGCGGCCAATCTCCAACACGTCACGGCAGCCTCGCGTCGTGATCAGGCCGGTTGGTACACCACGGCGTTCGATGACCATGTTGGTCGCAACTGTGGTGCCATGGCCGACGAATTCGATATCTTCCGGCCGAAAGCCACGCTCGTTGATGAAATAGGCTAGACCAGTCTCGATCGCTTCTGAAGGGTCATGTGGCGTGGACGAGGTTTTGTAATGACTGGCCTCGCCGGTCTTTACGTTAATTGCGGTAAAGTCGGTAAAGGTCCCGCCGACATCGAAGCCTATTCGATACATTGGTCATACTCCTGCGTGGATGGATGAGTGGACAGGAACTGTCGTACCTGTCCGTCGATTTGTTAGGCAGTCAAGGCTGCACACTGTGTGTTTCTAGTGATCGGCATGTGCAGCCTCCGCCACCTCCGCGCCCAAGAAGCGAGACGCCTTGAAGGACTGGAATTCCGGAGGCTTCTGGTCACCTGCAATCCAGCGCGCAAGAGAACCGCAATGCATCGGCGCCAAAGTGACGCCGCTATGTGTGGAAGCGACGAAGACGCCGGGGTGGGTCGGCGACTCGTCGTAGACTGGATCGCCGTCGCTGGTCATCACCCGCAGCGCAGCCCAGCTTCGCATGACGCGGCTTTGTCCGATCAGGGGAAACATTCTCACCGCCCGGCTGGCGAGGTGGGACATGCCACGTTGCGTCGAGCGGTCATCGAGGCCGGCATCTTCCTTCGTATCTCCCATCAGAACGGTACCCTCTGGGGTCTGACGCAGTGATGCGAGTACAATTGGCAGGAAGGGCTTGATCCGTTCGGTTACCAGGATTTCGCCTTTCTCCGGTCGCACGAAGGAACGAAATCCCAAAGGAACGGCAAGTGCGTTCGTTCCGAGCCCGGCAGCGATCACTACCTTTCGGCCGCGGACAACGACATCCCCTGCAAAAACCTCATAGTGACTGCCACGGGAGACAATCTTGTCGACAGCTCTGCCACTCCGCAGTTTGCCGCCCGCGGCTATGAACGATCCGTATAAGCCCCGGTAAAGGGCGAGCGAATGACAATCGCCATCAAGTGTAGAAAGGGAGCCGCCCACCACATCTGGTCCAATGCCAGGCAGTATCTCAAGCACCTCGTTGCGGCCAATCATGCGGCCATCGCTCCCGGGCAATCCGTAGGAGGCAACGCGATTGATCAGCTTTGCCCGCTTCTCGAATTCCTGCTCTGAAAGGCACAGCGACAGACCGAGCCCGGAACGGTAGTGGGTGTCGATTCCGCTCAAGCGCCGGATATCTGCCTCAAACTCAGGCCATGCTTTGACAGCGCTCCAGGTCCAACTGGCATAATCGCGGCCGCGCGCGCCCTTGCTCTGAGACCAGACCAAGCCGAAATTGCCGCGCGCAGCATGAAAATTGGTGTCCTCGCCCTCTAGGAGAGCAACATCGGCGCCGAGCGTCGCAAGGCCCAAACCAACTGCTGTACCGATGAGGCCGCCGCCAACGACCACGATGTCTCTCGTCCCTAGATCCCGCATCTTCGCCCGTCGCAATGTTGATGAAGAAGTTTTGTTATGCCATCTGGTATAAGACAAATAAAATTATGCTCGGTGAGCATCCGCATTTGTTATAGGGAGGATCCCATGATCAGTCAGCGCGCTCTGGAAGCGTTCCGTGCCGTGATGACCACAGGCACCGTTTCGGCCGCAGCGGAGGAGCTCAACGTATCCCAGCCGGCCGTCAGCCGCCTAGTCAGGGACCTCGAAGAATACACGCAACTGCGCTTGTTTAGCCGACATGGCGGGCGCATCGTCGCGACGCGCGAAGCCCATGAGTTTAATGCTGAAATCGAACGCAGCTTCCTCGGTTTGCGCGTGATCGAGCAGGCCGCTCGAGAAATCCGACAAGGACGACGCGGAACGGTTTCGGTTGCGGTGATGCCGGCATTGGCGCAGACAATCCTGCCGGACGTGATGGCGGATGTTCGTGTATCTCACCCAGACTTTCGTCTTGAACTTCTTGCGATGCCGACCCAAAGCATCGTCCGTCAGGTCGCTACACGACAATGTCCTCTCGGGTTGACCTCACCAACCCATCACGCCAATGAAGTTGACGTGGTTAAATCGGGGTCACTTCCGTATAGATGTGTCATGCCTGACGGGCATCCTCTAGCGGCCTACGAGATAATAAGGCTCCAGGACCTTTCTGGCATGGAGTTCATCAATTATACCGATGCTACGGCAACTGGCCGGATGCTTGATCACCGTTTCGCGCACATGACGACGCCTCCAGTCGTAAATGCGCGAGCGCCTATTTCACCGGTTATTGCTGCACTGGTTAGAAAAGGTCTCGGGGTGGCGATCCTCGACCCATTCACAGCACAGGATCACGTCAATCGTGGCGGCGTATCCCGCCCTGTACAAATTGATGAAGAGTTCCACTGGTCCTTCATCAAGCCTTACGGCGAAAAATTAAGTAGCGACCTGATGGCAGTGATTTCGATCTTTGAAGATCTTTCCAAGAACTACGCCTAAACTTAAGTCGCTCCCCTATAAATCTCTAACGCCATTCCAGCGGCGCGAATGTAGTCATCGATAGCTGCCCGGGAAGATTATGTCCTGATCGACGAGCACATTGAACTTGTAGCCGGGCCGAATTTCGAGCGTTGGCTGCACGTCCATGTTGCGCTGAATCGTCCGGTCGGCGACTCTCCCAAAGGTCTCGGCAAAATTCCGCCGGGCTGCATCCGAGGCCGTGTCCTGTGTTGCTAGCGTCGAACTCTCCGGTACTGCCATATCGATGCCGGTCCCGATCAGGGCAATCAGTACAGCCGAGCCAAATGTTTTAAGGTAGTGGTTGTTCACCTTGTCCCTGAACCCGCCATAACCTTCGGCATCCGTCCCGGCCATGCCACCGATCTGCAGTGTCGAGCCGTTCGGGAAGATGATGTCGGACCAGACGACGAGCACGCGGCTCTGGCCGAACGATACCTTGCTGTCGTAACGGCCGAACAGTTTCGTCCCTTGCGGGATCAGCAGGCGATGTCCGGTCGCGCTGTCATAGACGTTCTGGCTCACCTGGGCGGTGATGCGTCCGGGAAGATCGGAATTGATCCCTGTAGTGAGTGTCGCAGGAATGACGGAGCCGCGCTTCAATTCGAATGCCGATTGCTGTGGCACGACGCGGTTCGACAGGTAACCGAGATCCTTGAGATCGGCATTGAAAAAGTCTTCCTTGGGTCGCTGTCCATTCGGATCGACGTTTTGGCCGTCAAGGCCAGCGCGCAGCGCGGCCGAATAGAGGTCCGAAGGGTTTGCCGAGGTTGTTGCCGTTGCAGTGGATGTTCTGCCCGCAGTCGCGTCATCTGTTGTTGATCGCGCTTCCAGTTTGCCGCGGTCGATGGCAAGCGGGGCGTCATATGCCGTGTCCCGGGCCTGCATCCGGGCCATCCGCTGGCGCTGTTGCTCGCGGAGAATCTGCTCTTGTTGTTCACGGGCAAGCCGTGCCCGCCAGACCTCCTCCGGTTCCAGTTCCTGCCCGCGCCGTTGCTCCTGTCTCTGTGCCGGTTGCTGAGTGAAGGGGTTGGCCGCTTTCTCCTCAACCTGTTTTGTTTCGACCGGAGTCGGCTGAAACGTTGTCTGCTGCTGCGGTTCGCCGATAATACCGTCGGTGACACCGCGCTTGATCTGATCGGCAAAAGTTGAGGCAGGATCGCCGGAACTGGTCTCCGGGCCTTTATCCCTCCCGAAATAAAGCCCACGCGAGGCAAGCCCATAGAAGATGATGCCAAGGAAGGCGACTGCCAGCACGATAACGACGACGATCGGCAGGCGATTGATCCGCCGGATCCCCGATGCCGCTTGACTGTTTTGCGCGCCGCCGAGTTTGAGGGATTGTACCATGATATTCTCCCCTCACCCGCGCCGCATCAGCGCAAGCGCGCTCGTCGGCGTGGCACCGGTCGAAGTCACCGTGTAAGCGCGGCCGAGTTCGACGCTGTTGGTCGAAAGGCGCGCCAGCACCTGCCCGTCGAATGATATGATCGCATAGGCAAGTGGGACGACGGTCGTTCCGCTATCCGTCTTCTGGTCGGTGACGACCGCATAACCCCATCCCTTCAGCGCCGCCTCCATTGCCTGACCGAAGGGTGAAGTATCGACCTTTAGTGCAACGGTTGCCTTGTCCGGCCCGATCTGTTCGGCAAGGCGGCTGACCATGTCACCGGCAATGGCGCTCGCCGCTGGTCCTGAGAGTTCGGGCGGCGCGTTGCTGGCGACAAGACCTTCTGTGTCGATCGATTGGCACCCGGAATGGAGGATGGCGAGGATGCAGGCGGCAGCAAGGCTAGGTATAAGGTTCAGGGGGCGTCGAATGAAGGCAAGAATCTTCATCACCGCCCTCCCCTGGTGATCGTTACCTTTTGTTGTTTCCAGCCGACGCCTGAGACGAGCACAGCGCGATCGATGTTGTAATCGGCCACCATCATATTGCTCTTCATGCGGTAGTTGACGATACGGTTCTGGCCACCGGAGACGACGAAGAGAACCGGCGCATCCTGACCCGAGATCGACCGCGGGAACTGGATGTAGGTTTTCAGGCCATCGGAATAGACCCGTGTCGGCCGCCAACCGGCGCTGCCTGATATGGAATAGGAAAAGCTCAGCTGCTCCGCCGGCACCCCGGCGCCGGGGATCGTACTGGCTTCAAGCCGCGCGTTGACGTCGGCGAGTTTCGTGGAAACATCCTCGGGGTATTCGAAGCCGACGCGGGCCATATATTGCGTGGGATGCGACTTGAGCTGGATATGATATGTCCGCCGGGATGTGGTCACCACCATCGAGGTGACAAGTCCCGGTTCGGATGGCTTGACGATAAGATGGATGGCCTGGCCCCCGGCCGCGCCCGATGTCGCCGGCTCCACTTTCCAGCGGACCGTATCGCCGACCAGCACATCGCGCACTACCTCGCCGCCCTGAAGTTCGATATCGCAGACCTGCAGCGGTGAGCAGACGACCGATGGCTGAACCTCGCCATAGAGAAAGATCACCTTACCGTCCGCGCCCTTGGTGACCAGGCCTTTCGACCCGCGCCATTGGGTCGAGAGCCCCATGCCTTTCGCCTCGTTGGCGGTGACACCATCAGCGGCAAGCACAGTCCGGGGGTCGAGGACGGTCAAGGGGACGATCGCAAAAACCAAGAGGCCGATGGCCAGCGTAGCCCGTTGTCTTCTGTGTCTGATATTCATTCTCGGGCCATGCCTTTCAAAGCTGTGCAGTCCAGTCGAAGTCGCGGAGATAGAGACCGATTGGATTAAGACGGATGACGCCTTCGTCCTGGGGTGGCGTCAGCGTCACAGTGGCAATGCCGCGGAAGCGGCGTGTCGCCGTTTCCTTGCCTCGCCGATCGCGCTCGAATTCGGTCCAGTCGACCTGATAACTCTGGTTCGATAGCGCGACGATGTTGTTGACCTCGATGGCCACGGTCGCTGTCTTCGCCTTTTCGAACGGCGAATTCGAGCGAAACCAGGCATTGACCTTTTCGGTCGCCGGATCGGATGTCCGCAGCAGCCCGTAGGTCCGGTCGATGTATTGTTTCTGGACGACGGCGTCGGGCGTGACGGAGCGGAAGTTCGAGACGAAACTGCCGAGCGTAGCACGCACCACGCGCGGATCGGCATATTCGATCTGCTGCGGAAAGCCGGCATTGACGGCCGTGCCGAGCTTGTCGACCTCGACGATATAGGGGATCAGCTTCACCTGCGTGCTCTGGTAGAGCGCATAGCCGAAACCGATCACCGCCATTGTCATGCCGGTGATGCCGACAATGCGCCAGGCGGCGGCCGCTTTCACGTATGAGCCGTAGCGTTCGTTCCATTCGTTGCGCGCAGCGATATAGGGGTTGTCTGGTGGAGTGGGTCCAGCCATGCGCTGTCAGCCTCTTACTTCTTGTCATTGATCGGCGGTGGCGGCTTTGTACCGGCCCGGCCGGATTGCTGGTCGAGCTTGGCGTTGGCGAGGCCGAGCATCGAACCGGCATAGGCACCGGGCGAGCCGATAGCCTTGTCCTTGGCAGCCGAGCCAACTGCGCCGGCCGCTCCGCCAACGCCGGCTTCCAACCCGCGCATGGCGGCACCTGCCAATGACGCTCCCCCTGCCCTCGCGGCACCTGCTGCCTCAAAGCCCCGATTTGCAGCACCGATCGTGAGGAAGCCGGCACCAAGGGCAGCGGAGGCTGCCTGTCCTCCGTGGCGGATGGCCTCCATGCCACCGCCGACCGATGCGCCCTGGACCACACCCTGCAGTATCGGCGGTACATACATGGCGATGACGAAGACCACGACCGAGATGCCGGCGATCGCCAAGGTGGTGATGAACTGTTCAGATGTCGCCGTCGGCGCTTCGGCAAGGCCGAGCAGGATGTCGGAGCCGATTTTGGCGATCATCACCAGCGCCATCAGCTTCATGCCGACGGAGAAGGCGTAAACCAGATATTTGACGGCAAAGTCCTTGGTATGAGAGGAGCCGCCGAGCCCGAGCATGATCATGCCGGCGAGCAGGCCGACATACATCTCGACCATCACGGCCACGAAGATTGCGGCCACCAGCGAGAATGATACGACGACCACGACCATGGCGAAGACGGCAGCGATGGCCAGCGCATTGTCTTCCCACAGTCCGAACTTGGCCTGTTCAGACATTTTAGTCGCAACGCGAATACCAGCGTCAAAGATATTGGCAGGCGAGGCCGAACCGCCGCCCGCACCGATCTGATAGAGGCTGTCGACCACGGCCTTGGCGAACTCCGGGCCCCTGTCGAGGATGAAGGCGAACAGGCCGATGAACATGATGCGTTTGACAAGTTCGGCGAACCAGCTGTCGAGCGAGGCGGCGTTGATCGCCAGCCACACGGCGGCGATTCCGACCTCGATGCCGGCGAGGATCCAGAACAACGATCGCGCGGCGTTCATGACCGTCGTCTCCCAGCCCTTGGCGGCGGTGACAACGGAGTTTTCCAGCGTGGTCAGAACCTGTCCCTGCTGCGCAAGCGCCGGCGAACTTGCCAGCAGGACGAGGCCGATCGCGACGAAAGCCAGTTCGAGCTTGGAGGAAGGGTGAACTACCATCTCGGTTTCATCTCCTGGCCGCCGCGGATGTCACGATTTGAATCCCCGCCGAAGAACTGATCACGACGCCGGCGCTGTTCTTCACTCGAAGGAGTATCGGTCGCGGCCGCGCCAGATCCGGAGGCCGGCTCCGGCTGGACAGTAATCCAGGTGCCGATGCCTGCACTTGCTGCGGCGACGACGGCCAAGAGCGCGAGAATGACGATCAGACGCGAGCTCACCAGCGTGGCTCCATCGTCTGGCCGCCGCGGATGTCGTGTTCGGTCCCGCTGAAGAACTGTTCACGCCTCGCTTGAGCCAGATCCTTCTGTGCCTGCTCCGACTGATACCAGGTGCCCATCATCGTCATCTGTTGCGAGACGAGACCGCGCAGCTTCTGCATCTGCGCCACCTGCTGGGCGGCGATCTGATGCCCGACCTGCAGGGCCTTCATCTGGCCGTCGGATGATTCCGATATGGAGCGCAACGACGACATGGTGCTTTCTTCGCTGGAGAATTGTTCCGACGTCAGGTTCGCGGCCTTCAGTGTGCCGGCGATCGTATCGCGGTTGGTGTCGGACCAGTTCTGGTAGGTCGTGGAAAAGCTCGCACCATCAGGCAGATTGCTCTTCGTCTCGGCAAAACTCTGGAAACGCTGCTTCATGACATCTTCGACATTGCCCATTGAGAAGGCGATGCCCTGCCCCTCGTTGACGACGTTCTGCAGGTTTTTGAGGTCGTTCTCGACCTGCCCCCAGATATGGTCCGGCAGCTGCGCAGTGTTTTGAAGCATGTTCCTGTAGATATTGAGCTGGTTCTGGATCTGCTCGGCCAGCTGATTGATCTGGGTGATCTGGTTGTTGACCTGTTCGGCCGACTTGCCGACGAGGCTTATCAGCTCGGTGTTGTTGGCAAGCTGCGTCCATTCCGTCGCCTGCCCCGTCACGCCGCCGGCGAGCGCCGAGGCGGGCAGGACGATCGGTAAGATGCCGGCGGCGCCAATAGCTACGCAGACAACCTTATTCAGTTTGAAAGAGCGTTTCGGCATGGGCGATCCCCCTTTGCTGGAGCCATTGAAGAGGCCACGAGGCCCCGTGTTCTGAATGGAGAGCTCGGATGCTCTTCAGATCTTCCTTGCCGGAAGCGCCGACGAACGAAAGCGCGATGGGTCCGAGCGCCATGTCGAAGAGACGACGGCCCTCCGGCGAGACGACGTAGTAGTCTCGCTTCGGAATGGCGGTCGCGACGATCTCGATCTGGCGCTCGTTGAAGCCGATGCGCTCGTAGAATTCTCTCGTGCCCGGCTCTCGGGCCGCCCCGTTCGGCAGGCAAATTTTGGTCGGGCAGCTCTCCTTCAGGACGTCGATGATGCCGGAGCGTTCGGCGTCCGAGATCGATTGGGTGGCAAGAACGACGGCGCAGTTGGCCTTGCGCAACACCTTCAACCATTCGCGGATCTTGTCGCGGAAGACCGGATGGCCGAGCATCAACCAGGCCTCGTCGAGGATGATCAGGCTTGGCGCGCCGGTCAGACGCTTTTCAATACGACGGAACAGATAGGTCAGGACAGGGACAAGATTGCGCTCGCCCATGTTCATGAGCTCCTCGATTTCGAAGCACTGGAAGCTGCCCAGCGCCAGACCGTCTTCCTCGGCGTCGAGAAGCTGGCCCATCGGCCCGTCGACAGTGTAGTGATGCAGCGCATCCTTGATCTCGCGCATCTGCACGCCCGACACGAAGTCCGATAGCGACCGCCCGCGTGATTCCGCCATCAGCCCAACCTGTCGGGAGATGGCGTTGCGATAATCGGGAGTAATCGTCACACCCTGCAGCGCAACGAGCATCTCGATCCATTCGGCCGCGAAGGCGTGGTCGCCGTCGGTCGTGAGGTCTGCGAGCGGGCAGAACGAAAGTGCCTTCCCCTCCCCTCCCCCAGTCGCATCTCCGCCGATCTGATAATGATCGCCATCGAGCCCGAGCGTCAGAGGCAGCATCGAGCCGCCCTTGTCGAATGCGAAGATTTGCGCACCGGCATAACGCCGGAACTGCGCAGCGATCAGCGACAACAAGGTGGATTTGCCGGATCCGGTCGGACCGAAAATCAGAGTGTGACCGACATCGTCGACATGCAGGTTGAGGCGGAACGGGGTCGAACCCGACGCCACCTGCATCAGTGGCGGTGAGGCTGGCGGATAAAACGGGCACGGTGCGACCGCGCTTCCGGACCAGACCGAATTGAGCGGGATGAGGTCTGCGAGATTGCGCGTATTGATCAGCGGCTCGCGGATATTGGCGTAGGAGACGCCGGGCAGGCTGCCGAGAAAGGCATCGGTCGCATTCAACGTCTCGATCCGGGCACCAAACCCTTCGGCCTGGATGAGACGGCGGATCGCCTCGCACTTTTCCTGAAGCTGAGTCTGGTCTTCTTCGAACAGGACGATAACCGGCGTGTAATAGCCATACGCTACGAGTTGCGACGACGCCTCGGCAATCGCATCCTCGGTTTCCGCCACCATCATCATGGCGTCCTGATCAAGCGATCGCGATTGGGTCTGGAATAGCTGGTCGAAAAAAGGCCGGACCTTCTGCTGCCACTTCTTGCGGGTGCGCTCGAGTTTTGCCCGCGCTTCCTCCGCGTCCAGGAAGATAAGACGCGACGACCAACGATAGGTCAGCGGCATCAGATCGAGCGCGCTGAGGATGCCGGGCCAGCTTTCTGCGGCCAAGCCGTCGATCGCGACGACGCCGAGAAAGCGATTCTCGATGAGCGGCGTCAGCCCGTGCTGGAGTTCCGCCGTCACCAGCCAGTCAAGATACATGGGGATATCCGGCAGGCGCACCGGATGGTTCTCGCCGGCCACGCAGAAGCGGATGAACTGGAAAAGCTCGTCATAGCGGGCAACACGAAAGCCGCCGCGCTCCGACGTTTCGCGCGTCATCATCCGGCGGATCGACACGACATTGGCTAGATACTGCTCGACCTCCCGGATCGAGGAGAGAAAGCTGTCCAGCGCCTTGTCGGCGTGAGTTGCGGACCGGCTGGCGGTGTCCGAATAGATATAGCGGGTCAGGCCGGAGCGCCGCGGCTCCGGCGGCCGCCAGGTCAGGATCAGCGCATGCCGGCTCTCGAAATGCCCTCTTTCCTTCTGGAAATGTGCACGTCGCTCCGCATCGATCGCGCGGGTGACAAGATCAGGAAAATGGCAGTCGGGCTGTTGCGGGTAATCCGCAGTCGGCACCCTGACGGCTTCGACCTGGATCATCCAGCCGGAGCCGAGCCGCGACAGGATCGCATTGATCTGCCGAGAGACGTCATTGCGTTCGGCGTCCGTCGAACTCTCACTGTCAGGGCCGGCAAAGTACCAGCCGGCCATCAGCGAGCCGTCCTTCAGCAGGATGACGCCGTTGTCGACCAGACCGGCGTAAGGCACCAGATCGGCGAAGGATGGCCCGGAATGACGGAAGGATTTGAGGGCGACCATCTCGACCTCTTCAGAACTTGCGCCATGGCGACGATGTCGCGCGGTAGAAGGTTTTGTAGGAGATGTGCCTGATATAGACCCGCCGCATTAACGGATCGGCTTTCGCCATCATGCGCAGGGCTCCAACCGCGACCAGCCAGATCGCGATCCCGAACAGCGCGGCGTACCAGGTCAGCACCACGAAGATCAGGATGACGGCCACAAGCGCCGTCAGCAGGACAAGTTCGCGGTCGGCGCCCATCAACAGGTTCGGACGCGACAGCGCCCGATGGACCCGCGACCGGATGAGATTGGAGCCGGCGTCAGCCACGATTCCCCTCCCCTCTTTCAATGAGCGTGGCGGAGGGGGAATAATCGAACGGGCCAGCCTGCGAATGAAGCTCGCCGATCGACGCCCCTGTCGCGCCAAACAGGGCGACGATCTGGGTGGCGCCGAGAAGCACGCCACCGACCAGCGCGACGTAGCAAAGCCGTCGGGCAAAGTCGTTCAGCTCCCCGCCGAAGATCAGCATCGCACCGGCGATGGCGACGGCCGCAAGTGCGATGAAGCCGGCCACGGGACCGGTAATCGACTGCTGGATCTGCTGGAGTGGGGATTCCCAGGGAAGGCTGCCGCCACCGGAAGATGCCAGTGCCCCATCAAGGGAGCCGAGCGAGACGAGGGCCAGTGCTGTGACTGTGAGGATAAGATGGGTCTTACGCGACATGGCTGTCCTCGTCGATCTGGGCGTAATGTTCGGTCTGGTAATGGCTGTTGCGGTATCCTTCGATATGAATGACCTCGCGGACCCGCCTCCCCTTTCCCGAGCGTTCGATGGAGACGACAAGATCGACGGCTTCGCCGATCACCTCCTGCATCGGTTGCTGACTTGCTTCGGCCGTCAGCTGTTCCAGCCTGCGCAGTGCCGACATCGCGGTGTTGGAATGGATTGTGGTGACACCGCCGGGATGGCCGGTGTTCCAGGCTTTCAGCAGGGTCAGTGCGGCGCCGTCCCGAACCTCGCCGACAATGATGCGGTCGGGACGCAGGCGCATCGTGCTTTTGAGGAGGCGGGCCATGTCGACCGTATCGCTGGTATGCAGTGAGACAGCGTTCTCGGCGGCGCATTGGATTTCGGCGGTGTCTTCGAGAATGACCATGCGATCGTCCGGAGCGGCCGCGACGATCTCGGCGATGATGGCATTGGCAAGCGTCGTCTTGCCCGAACCAGTTCCGCCCGAAATGACGATGTTCATACGGGAATCGATAGCGCTGCGGATGGCAGACGCCTGGGCTTCGGTCATCACTTTCGACTTTACATAATCGTCGAGCGGTATGAGGCGCGACGCCCGCCGCCGGATCGTAAATGCCGGCCCGGACACGATCGGTGGCAACAGGCCCTCGAAACGGTGGCCGCCGATCGGCAATTCGCCGGATATGATCGGCCGCTCATCGTCAGCCTCTGACTGCAGGGCGTGGGCGACGCTGCCGATCACGACTTCGGCGGCGGAAGGCGTCATTGCGCCGGCTCGTGCTACGCCATGACCGAGCCGCTCGATAAACAGCCGACCATCGGGATTGAGCATGATCTCGACGACCGTCGCGTCATCAAGGGCGACGCAGAGCTGGTCGCCGAGTGCGTCCTGGAGTTTGCGGACAAGGCGCGGATGGGAGCGAAGCTGGGTCACGCGGCGCTCCTGAACGGGCGGCCGTTGTCGTCGGCGATAATCGAACGGTATTCCGGCGGGCAGACCCGTTCGAAGCTCATTCGGTCGGCGGGCAAATGTCCGGCGACGGCGACGGTGTTGCCGATCACGACGGGTTCGCCCAGTCGTGTCATCGGCCAACCGGCGCGCTTCAGGATGCGCTCGAAGCGAAGATCGGTTGCGGTGACGATCTCGTCGTAGCCGTTTGCCATTGACCATTCGATGATGCCGGCAAACATGGTGAGCGTTGCGAGATGCAGTTGGCCTCCTGCCCTCCTCGTCGGCAATGTCGTCTCGACGCAGAAGCGTGAGCTTTCGACCATTGCCGTGGTAGCGCTGAGAGAGCCGGCTGCCAGCAATTGCGGGAACGTCCGCTCCAGCATGGTCGGGCCTGATGCGGGTAAGAGCCGCGCGCAGCCGACCACCCTCTGCCCACTGAGCGTCGCGAGGATATAGGTAGGGCTGAGGGCGTCGTACTGATCCCGTTCGCCGCCGTCCTCGATTGCGACATCCCATTCCAGACGGTTTCCGAACACTTCGGCACGAAGCCGGTGCATTTGCTTCAGGTAAGTGGTCTGGTGTTCATATTGGCCGGGCGAGACGGTCAGAATCAGCATGTTGATCTCCGCAACAACAAACGATGCGGAGAGAAAACATCTCGTTCAGCGTGTGGCTATGTGCAGATCTGCACCCAGTGATTCTCATGAGTCGGGTGTTCAAGGAGCGATTTGCGAGTGCAATCGATCTAGTGCAGCGTTGATTTCATGTGCAAATCTGCACTTGCGGTCCAATTAATTTTTGCCAATGCTGCAGGCTAAGCGATTACGATTCAACGATGAATCAACCCGGATCAAAAAATTGGGTCAATCGCGTTAACTTCTTGTTAACTTTAAATTCCTTGCAGCCAGCCGGGAATCGCGGGATAGTTTCGT